>CAYWDE010000005.1:0-9920 GCA_964456885.1 uncultured bacterium
ATCCCCTGCGTATACGCGGATATTGCGCATTCGCATTTTCCCACTTAAGTGGGCAATGACGCGCATCCCGTTTTCGAGTACCACGCTAAAGTTCATATTCGGCAAAAGTTCTTCAACTTTGCCTTCCATCTTGATTGTTTCTTCTTTCGACATATCGTATTTTGCTTGGAAATGCTTCTAATGAAACGCGATGTAACATATTAAAGTCAATGACTATTAATCATTTTCCGACTAAAATCCCTCTTGTTATGGGCGATATATTCGAGAAAAAATGTGAGAAACTCAAAAAAATATTTGAACCTCTTTCCTTAGAGGAACGGTATCAAACCCTTATGGAAATGGGTAGGAAGCTCCCCCCTTTCCCAGAAGAGTGGAAAACGGCCGATAAAGTAGTCTCAGGGTGCCAAAGCGTTCTCTATTTAAACGCTATCTTGAGAGAGGATAAATTATTTTTTTATACTTATACAGATGCCCTGATTTCTGCAGGGCTCGCAGCCCTCTTGATTGAAATCTATTCTGGAGAATTACCCGACACAATTCTTACGCGCCCACCCACATTCATCGCCGAATTAGGGCTCTCTGCCAGCCTCTCGCCTAGCAGATCTAACGGATTGGCTAACATCCACTTAAGGATGAAGCAAGAGGCCCTCAAAACATACCTTATACACAAGTAAGAGGGTAATTTTAATAAAATTTTCATCGATTTTCTAGTTCTTTTGAGCCGATTTTTGCATCAAAGAGTAGAGGTCATATACGAAAATGATATTACCTCCTCCTTTTGATGCGAAAATCGGCTCAAAAGAACTAGAAAATCAATCAAAAATTTTATTAAAACTACCCTCTAAGTATTTGACCGATTTTTAATGAATTCTTAATCCAATTCTCGTATAAGTTAGGTCGAAATTAAGAGGTCTATCTGATGAGCCTGGAAGTTATACGAAATTCTTCATTTCTCACTGCACTCTATCAAAATGGTCAATCTCCTGTTCAAGCTTTAGAAGGAAAGATCGCCCATGCTAAAAGAAAAGCGTTTGCATATGACCTCCTTTCAAAAATTACTATGGTTGCAATGGTTGGGATTATGGGGGCTGTACTTTTCGCCTCCTTCACCGCTTTAGCAGTTTCTAGCGGTATTATGGTCTCTATGACTTTCTCCACAGCCGTCATGGGTTGGGGAATTACACAACTCGCTATCCAGTCAGCTCAATTTTTAAAGGCAGCGGAACAGCAAAGTCAAATTTTATTTAAGCTCCGAGAGATCGAACATTGGAAAACCCCTGAAATCACCCAATTTATCCTTGAACATCAATTGACTCTCGAGCAAATCCCTCTACAGGGGTTAAAAAAACTAAAAGAAGAGGAGCCGCTCTTGCCGCTTCTCCCTCTGATCGCTCTCGTCGAATGCTTAAAATCTAAATCTTCTGACCTGGCCAAATTAGCCAAAGAAGGGGTTTCGCAACTCGAAGCGGGATTTTCAAAACAGGAGGCCGATACGGGCCAAAGAATCGATCGGGAAATCAAGCAAACTCTCAGTTTCGAAGCGGTGAACGTCGCTTGGAGACAATATGAGCAAGGGGCGGTCCCTTTAGCTCTTCACGCGGCAGCGATTCTCGAGCTTATACAGAACCCAACTAAAGACTTTGATTTACACCCTTTCAGCTTAGAAATCCCGGGTGTCGGAACCTGCAAAGCGAGAACATTTGCTGAACGGGTCTGGGGAGGGCTCAATCCTCACAGGAAAAACGACGACTATTTCTTCTTTAATCAAGCGGGAAGAGAACCATTAACCCTGTCGGAAATTGAGAAGTGCAATCTGGACCCAGGCCGCCTGCACCTCTTGCTTTTCCCTAAAGAGATGAGGGTATAAGAAACTGATGACAGTATACGCAAATTATCTCCCAAACTGGTTTTTTGCCCCATCTGACAGTTCTCTAAAATCAGGAACTACAAAGGATTCACCCTTCTCTCGCTACAGAACCTCTCTCAACCTCCGATTTTCAGAACTGTGGCGTAAGCAAAAAGGGGGCGATTTATGTATACAGTCTCAGAAATTTCCCCCCTCTTTTCAAGCTGTATGGAATGAGAGGAATATTCAGTTTAAAAAAATCGCTCACCCCTCTTCTCAAAGAGTGACTGAGATCGCGTTGCGGATCTTATCGCTGCTCCTCTTCCCTTTATTCCTCCTAGAAATGGTCGGTTCTGCAATCCGCTTCACAGCGAAAAAATTGGTCCTCCCCTCTGCCTGGTTTTATCCAAATCAGATTCTTCAAAGGGCAAAAAGGATTTTTAATATCTGCTGTCTGAACCTCCATAAACAATTCACTATTCAAAAGCACAAGATTCTCACACCCGACGGGGTGAGGCTTAATGCCCTCTATTTTAAACATAGAGAAATCCCTCAAAACAGACCCGACAGCCTGCTTCACAAAATCACACCGACCTTCATTCAGAAGGCGCTCCCCACCCTATTCTCTAAACCTGATCCGGCAGTTCCTACGATCCTTTTTTATCAGTCAAACGCATCGATCAGCCAGTTGGGGATCTATCTGTGGCTAGTTGAAGAGGCTGTACGGCGGAAGAAAGTGTGTAATTTTGTTGTTTTTGACTATCGGGGCGTAGGCAGCTCTACTGGGGATGCAGCATCGACGAAAGATCTTTTGATCGATGGAGATACAGCTCTCCAATTCGTCAAAGACCATCTAAAAACCCCTCCTCATCTCATCAACTTTTACACCTGGTCGCTGGGTGGTGGAGTCGGGACGAATATCAAGGCCCTTTATCCAGAATGTACGGGGCGTTTAGTGAGCGAACGGTCATTCTCTTCCCTTAAAAATGTTGCTGAAACGATGATCCCCTCCTTTTTGAAACCTCTTTTTTTCTGGATTCCAAAAGTCGCTAAAAAAGAGGGGTGGGATTTGAAAGCGCCGCTAGAGAGGTTAAAAGGGAAGACCCTTATTGTTTTCCACCGCGACGACCCAACAATTCCTTACGAAGCAAGCGCCCATAAAAGAGCGATCAGGCTCAATCTCCCTGTAGAGTCGATCGAATTGAAACAGATCCCGCAAAATCAAGAGCGATTGATAGACCACCATTTTGAGGAGCTCCATAATTACTATGCAAGCCCAAGTGGGAAACGGGCCGATCAGGCGATTGCAGATTTCATTTTAGAGACAGACAAACAATAGCGTCCTGTTCGCCGCCGCTGATTTCGACACGCCCATCTTTATGGATCAGAAGATCGAGCTCCAAACGGACCCCAAATTCTCCTGGCAGATAGATCCCTGGCTCAATGGAAAAACAGGTGTTTGGTAAAATCGGGCGGACGTCGTGCATTTCGAGATTGTCCATGTGAGCGCCGCTTCCGTGTAGGTTCACTTCTATATTATGCCCTGTCCGGTGGGTAAAATATTTCCCATAGCCAGCTTCACGAATAACGCCCCTTGCAGCCTCATCCACTTCCCACCCTTCGATCCGTTTTTTATGGGCAAAACGGCTCTTCACCAGTTCGATCGCCGATTTCTGCGCTTTCCTGACAATAGAAAATACCTCTTGCTGTTTCGCTGTAGGCTGACCCGCAACGGCAACTCGGGTGATATCGCCATAAATGGCACTCCCCTCTTTTTCCTTTGCCCAGAGATCGATCAGGATGAAATCCCCTTTCCGAATGGGGCTAGAGCCCCCTTGTTTTGGCTCATAATGGGGGTCTGCGCTATGCCCGTTCACACCGACAATCGGGGCATGATCGGCTGTGAGTTCCATTTTCTTAAAATCGGCCAAAATTTTTTGCTGCACGTCGTATTCTGTGATCCCTTTCAATAAATTCGCCTCAATCCACTTCCAAGCCCCATTTACGATCCCATCGAGAGCTTTGGCTGCCCTTGCCTGGCTCTCCATTTGTGCGTCGGTTAAAACGGCTGTAAAGTGGGGGAGAAAATCGGCGGAGCTGACAACTTCAACGCCAAAGGAGCGGATGAGATCGATAGTCCCTCCATCCACTAAAGAGACATAGGGGATCGCGTTCTTGGGGGAATATTCCATAGCGATCTTCTTCGCCTCTTCAAGGATAGCGGACAACTCCTTTTCTAGAGATTGCCAAGAAGAGTAGATCCTCATTTCACCTGGAACTGAATCGAGAGCCCCCTCCTCAATCGCGTGGACGAGCCTAATCGGTTCCCCTTTTGCGGGGATCCAATAGAAAAATCGGCGGGTCGTCATCTGGGTTTTCGGGATGCCGATAAAATGGCGAGCTAACTCATTACTGCCGTGAAAATCATAGAGAAGCCAACCGTCGAGACGCCTCTCTTGGAGATATTTTTGCGCCTGTTCGATCTTATTCATCGATTGACGCTCTGGATTAAGGCAGCGGCTGCAGCGACTCTTAAGATCGGAAACGACTCTTTCAACACACCTACAAGGAAGCTATACGATTGGGAGTTTCCGATTTTTCCAACCGCTTCAAGGATATGGAGTTTTTTCTCATGATCTGCCCCTGCATAAGCCCCTTGCAAATCGCGCAACACAGATTCGTCTTTTCCAAACATAGCTAGGACAAGGCAAGCTTGCAGCCTCACATTCGGATCGGAATCGTTTAACAGCTGCTTCACGACTTCAAGGGCTGTATCATCCCCTTCATGAAGAAGGGTTGCGGCAGCAAATCCAGAGATCCCCCAGGCTCTTCTCTGTAAAAAGGTCTTCAATGCGGGCAAAGCTCTCGGATCTTCCACTAAAGCGAGGAGCGATACCAGATGCAGTCTTGTCATCTGATCTTGCGCTTCCGGGTGATTGGGGATCTGATCGCTATAGCGGACTTGGCTCGGCGCTAAAATTTCAAACAGGGGGTTCGGTTTTTTATCGATCATCCACATCCGTTTCTCATTTTCCAAGAAGGTGTAGATCAGATCGCAGGAGCTCTTCACTTCCACTCTTTGTCCTAAAAGGCCGAGGGCAATATTGGCCTTTACATAAGAATCTGAACTCTCTTTTAAGGTTTTAACCGCTAAATTAACGCCTCGGCTTCCCACTGCAGCTAAAGCGGCGGCGGCCATCCGTCGATTTTCGGGCAATGAGTCGGAAAGCCACTTTTCCATCGTCTTTTCCCCAAGAGGAGAATCGATCAAAAAGGCAGCCCAGCTCGCCGTAATAGCGACAGCCGGATCGCTATCGTTCAAAACCCCTTTTAAATCTTCCTCTTTCCCTTTGTAGACGAGGCCAAATGCGTTGATCGCTGCGATCCGCACAGCAGGATTGCTATCTTGAATAAGGCGGATCACCTCTTCTCTCGCCTCTTCCATCTGAAAGTGGGCGGCAATCGAACAGGCTAAATGGCGCAAGCCCGCTCGACTGCTTCTAGCCAACGTCATAAATTCAGAGAGGGAAATTTGTTCGTACATCTCGAGCAGAGAGGTGATCGCAATGTGCCGCTCTTCCACCGTTGTTTTTTCCGACTGAACAAGAGCTTGTAAAATGGGGGTGAGCTCTTTCATCTTGAGTGCGCCGGCCGCCTTGATCACTTCGAGCCGGACCATCCAAACCCGTTCATCTTTGATCAGCCTGGCGATCTCATCTTTTAACGGTGCATCTCGGAAAGCGGTCGCCATCTGGATCGCGACAGAGCGGATCACCGCATTGGAATCGCGCATCATTCTCAATAAAATCGGAACGGCTCGGGTATCTCGAGTTAAAAAGGCGCCAATGGTAGAGGCCAAACGGACCCCATATTGGGTGGACAATGTCCCCTTTTTCAAAACGCCCCAAGCGAGCTCTTCAAGTAGATGACGGTCATAAAGGAGATTGGGATTTTGTGCGGTCAACCCATTCCAAAGATCGAGGGCCTGCTCTTCAAGCCCGTTGGCTGCAAAAGCTTCAATCAATGTTTTGTTCACTTCTATTGAGTTAGGATAGAGGTTGGCCAAATTAGCCGCCTCCGTTAAGGCTGAGGAAGGGTCGTCGATCAATAAGTGGGCTTGCACCCGGCGGATCCCCTCTTCTTCAGGGAGAGAGGCTGCGATCATAGCTGCTGCGAAAAGCCAAAACATGAGCCACCTTGTTTTTTCTTTGTATTAAAGGAACGGCTCTATGATTGCAAGGCTAGTGGTCCTTAAGCCATTCCACCTAGCACTTTACCGCCGATTAAATGGAAATGGAGATGAAAAATCGTTTGCCCTCCATAGGCGCCGTTATTCGTAACGAGCCGATACCCGTCGGCAATCCCCTTCTCTTCTGCGATTTCCTGAGCCACCTGAACGATTTCTCCAAGAAGAGGATAATCTTTAGGTTCCATCGATTGGATGTTGGGGATCTCTTTCTTCGGCATGATGAGAATATGGACAGGAGCTACAGGATGGATGTCTTCAATGGCGAGGATCCGCTCATTTTCAAATACTTTAGTAGCGGGGATCTTCCCCTGAATGATGAGTCCAAATATCGTATTCAATCGTGCCTCAGTGCTAAATTCAATGCTTTCATCGCATCTTCTTTGGTTTCCCAGATAGAGATAAAACGCCCTTTATGGCAAAAAACAGCGCCTGGGATCCCAGATATTTGTTTTAATTCCTGATCCTGAAGGCCTGCCCATGCCTCAGGGAGAGGTTTCCTCACTTTCATCCGATCAGCAAGAGTGGGGGGGATCGCCCTTAGTTTCCAAATATCCCCTGTCGGCATAATCACGAATTGGGCAGGATGAAATTCTCCTCCTAAATCGAAAAAATTCTCGAGCCAAGGGAGAGATTCTTCAAAAATTAAAGCGTAATTCCCCTCTACCATCGCCTTTTTAACCGCAGTCCGACACTCGAGTGTATAAGCGTATCGCCTTCGCATCCGATCGATATGGGCTAAGCAGAAATCAACAGCAGAAAAAAAAGCGCGATCGACCTCTTTAGAGCTTGCGTCGTATTCGATCGGCATAAAATTGGAAATCACCTGGGAAAAAGAGGTGATCCCAGGCTCTAACTTGGCCACCCCATTATCGTGGGCATCTACTCCCATAACCAGCGATTTATTTAAATAGTCGTAGAGATGGGGCTCAATAATCCCCTGCTCTTTCAGGTACAACAGGACCATCCCTGCGCTGCTCATCGAGCCTTGGTACCCTGCTTGATGGTGATCAAAACGCCTTTTTGCCGGCTCGTAAAGACCTCCGACATCGCAAACATAATCGCACCGTTCATGAATTTTGGGGTCCCTTGTACGGTAAACTTTATCTCGATCGATCTGATCGAACAAGAGCAACAGCGAACAAGCGGTCACCTCATCCGCATGAAAAGATCCGTCGTGTGTACCTAAACTACGTAGTTCCATTTTTTTCTCAATGCAGTATAGGGACTGCCTAACAAAAAAGTAAAGGGTTTGACTAGCTTCAAATACTTTACTTTTTTGTGAAGCCGTCCCATATTGATTTATAATATCCGAGGTAAGAATGAAGCTTACAAGCCCAGCATTTAAAGAGAAAGGGATCATCCCCTCGCTTTATACTTGTGAAGGAAAAAACATCAATCCCCCGCTGGAAATTTCCGGTGTTCCACCCCAAGCTAAAAGCCTCGTTCTCATCACCGACGATCCCGATGTACCTAAATACATTCGCCCTGATGGGGTATTTGACCATTGGGTTATTTTTAATATTCCCCCAAACACCCATAAAATCGTTGAAAATGGGACACCTCCAGGGGTTCAGGGGAAAAACTCAAAGGGGGACAATCAATATTTCGGCCCCTGCCCACCCGATCGACAGCACCGCTATTTCTTCAAACTTTATGCGCTAGACACCCTACTATCTATTCCTGCAGCCTCTACAAAAAAAGAGGTGGAAAAAGCGATGCATGGGCATATTCTAGCCGAGTGCCAGCTCATGGGTCTTTATGAAAAAGGGAAGGGGTATTAACCAGTGGAAAGCTATCTAACTCCGCGCCATTACGATCTCGTCACCCCAGATGGGAAGATCACCAAATTACAGGAGATCGATGAGAAACGGCGCCTGGCAACCGTCAAGATCGAAGAGATTTCCCCCGCCTTTGTCGGGTATGAGATCGATCAAAAATTGATCACCTTCAATTTAAAAAGCACCCTCGCCCAATTAGGGATCAATGGAGTGGGAAGAGAATTTCATTTTGAGAGGAAACACAACTCGGCCCATGTGAAAGTAGAGCTCTCTGGCATCGGCCCTTTAGGGAGGGCGATGCTCCACCTCCTGACCGAAGGGGCCTATATTGGAAAATTATTTGCTGCAGACGATCGGCGCCGCGTACGCGATCCCGACTATCTCATGAGGATGTTCGGCAGATCGGACCGGAAAGGGCGCCCCCTCCTCTCTCTCGGCGGCCTCGAAGGGAGCGGAGCCCTCATCTTAGAAAAAGTCGAAGGGAGAACCGTCGCATTTATCTCCCTTCTCGATGGGGTCTTAACCTATGAGCCCGATATTTATGGGTTCCTCCCCACACTCGCAAAAACCCTCTGCAAAAACCTATCGCAGACCCGCCAACTCATCCATCTCCATCAACAGTGGGAACAGGGGCTTCCCCGGATCATCCATCCGGAGGAGATTCTCCTCGTCCGGACAGCGCCGCTCCATATCCGCACAGTCTATGCGCATGTGGTCGATTATCTCCTCCCTCAAGGGATGCACCATACAACCGCAAACTATCTTCAACCCGATACATCGGCTTCTGGAGACATTTATGAGCTCTATGGAATCAGCAACCAGATCATCGATGACATCCCTCTCGAGTTCTATACCCTAGAGCCTCATAGAGAACACGTCTTCTTCACCGACCGGGATCAGCTCACAGCGGCTCTTGAAGATCCGAAAAGCCTATTCGAAGCCTTTGCTACAGCACCTGAACCTCAAAATCAGCTCGCCTCTGTCTTTGTCGTAAAAGGGACGCAAATGAGAGATCTTCAACCCAAAGACTGGATCACTCGTGAACCGATCAAACACGATTTTCCTGGTCTCTCTCACCCAGCAAGACAAGCCCAGGTTGTTGAGAAATATATCGAGCACCAACCCGCTTACCCCTTCCTCAAAGCGATCGAAAATGGGCTCATCACTTCCCAAGGGGTTCTACTCACCCGCCATTTTCCCACTCCCCTTTTAAAACGGATGCTCCTGAACGACACTGTTCAATACTGCCTGAAACGGATCTATTTCAAATACCCCTCTTGCTCCAATGCGGGGTTCTTCTCCCATGAAGATCGGGCTCTCCTCATCGATCTTGCTAAGTTTGGAATTCCTGTTTTCTGGGTAGACGATATCACAGGGAAAATCCTCCAGTACGTCCTCAAACCAGAAAAAGAGGCGGGCCTTTTCGTCCCCCTTGCCCTTGTTGAAACATTCCGGAAAGCGACCTTTTTCGGCGTTTATGGCTCCAATCTCCAAGAGGGGACCTTCGAGAAAGAGCTCCGAGCCCTCCTTCAAGGTGTCCTGGCTCTCAGAGAAACAGCCCACCATCCCCTCCTCTCTAAAGAGACTCCCCTCGCTCTCCTTACGGGCGGCGGACCTGGAGCGATGGAAGTGGGGAACCGGGTCGCCAAATCGGTCGGGATCCTCTCCTGTGCCAACATCGTCGATTTCCGGGCAAAAGACCGATCGGTCGTCAATGAACAGACCCAAAACCCCCATATCGACGCAAAGATGACCTATCGACTCGACCGACTTGTCGAGAGACAAGCGGAATTCTACCTAGATATTCCCATCTTCCTTCCCGGCGGGATCGGAATGGACTTCGAATACACCCTTGAAGAAGTTCGACGCAAAACAGGGAGCTGTCCTCCTAATCCGATCCTCCTATTTGGTGAGGCCGAATATTGGCGCCGCAAAGTCACCTCCCGCTTCCAACTCAACCGGGAGACAGGGACGACTAAAGGATCGGAGTGGGTAAGCAACTGCTTCTACTGCATACAGACTGCAGAACAGGGGCTTTGGGTCTTGC
>CAYWDE010000005.1:9930-25312 GCA_964456885.1 uncultured bacterium
AACAGGCCCCATCTATGACGACGGATTTTGCGATGTAGGATCCCGTTCTTAAAAAAGGTTAAAAAATATGGCTGCAATCACGCAAAAAATAGAGATTTCCCCACAACAAGCGGTGAAAGAGTATGGATTCATCGAAGCTAGTACAGTTTTTCAAAAATCCTTGAGATAATTTCTAGCGTGAAAGCTGCCAAAAATCAACTATCGTAAATAGGTTCGTATAAGCTTATACTGACCTATTTACGATAGTTGATTTTGGGCGCTTTGAAGCCGAAATTACTCCAAGGATTTTTGAAAAACTGTACTAAAAAGGTGATTATTGAAGGGGAGAATCTCACGGCAGAGAAAGTTGCACTTTTAGTCAAAGCGACGGCCCAGCTTCTAAACAGCCAAAATAAAAGCCCCAAGGCGACCCTTGAGGCTTTTACGAAATTTCGGACCTTTTGCCAGGAGCAAAAAGCGATAATCCACTTTTCCTAGAACCCGTAGTTCAAGTTATATTCAAAGTAGTGGGTCCGATCTTTTTGGAACTGCCCCTCTAATGAATATCCGTGATGATAGCCAATGTAAACGCGGAATTTCCGTCCAATCCCTTGCAGTTTACTAAACTCATAACCGGCTCTGTAAGTTCCATCAAAATTATAATTGAGTTGCTCCACATTGCGGAAGAAGAGGGCGATAAAGCAGGTCCCGTAGAGCCTTTGCTTCATAAATTTGCTCCCCAAAAAGCGGGCTTCCGTCCCATACTCGATATAAAGCGGCTTCCATTTATATGTCGGATCGCTATGTACATAGACACCTGGTCCAACAAACACCCGGATCGCTTCGGAGGCTTGATAAGAGGTGAAAAAGTCGATCGCCTCAATACTTGGGTTCAGTCGGACCACATGAGGATGGTCCACCATATATTCGTCTCCTAAGTGGCTCGAAATATGGTACCCTCTCAATCTAAATGACCAAGGCCCCTTCGCATAAGTAATAGGGATCCCCACATAGAAGTCTGTATTAAATAGTTCCGCTGCCCCGTTTGCATAGTTGGGGTGTGGATCCATATTGAAGACGGACCAGATCCCCGCATCAATTCCAATCTGGAGATCTCCTCCTAAAAAAGCATCGAGCCAACGGTAAATGGGGAAGTCATCTCCTAAAGAGACACCAATACACTTGTTTCCGCAAACCCGGTCGCCACTGCGCCAACCCATGCTATAAGTCGCAGCACGGGGGTCGGCAATCAAAGGCAAGAAAAGCTCAGTCATCTGTGGGAACCAGATCCCATTGATCTTAGGCCTCTCCACATATTTTTCTCTCAGCTCTGCATCTTCAGGAGGGACCCCATTCAGGACATTTACCTCTTCCACTCCCGGAACATCTTTAACAAATGTCACAATACTATTGGCGAGCATCTTGTTGCTCGGCATATTGCTCAGCCAAACTTTATGGTGCTTCACCATCACTATGACCCGGTATTCGGCATAGTGCATATCGACAAGCGCCTGGATATACCCCTCGAAATAGGGATCTGACGCCTCTTGTACTTCTTCCGGAATACTATCTCTTCTAGATAGGACAACAGCTACTTCTTGAGCTGCCGGAGTCTCCGCTGCAACAGCTAAGCTGCCGGTTAAGATGATTAACGCCAAGGCACTCGATTGAATCGCTCGCATAGTTCTCACAGGTCTGTTGACCTCTATATACACATTCGAACTTTATCGACAAAGACTCTTTTTAGACTTCTGTTTTTTCTTCCCTTTTTAAGAATCCCTGTCGAGCCTCCATTTGCTTTACAGCGATCTGAACGAGTTCAGAAAAATCAACCTCACACCATTGTCTCACAGTCTCTTCAGAAAGCCCCCAATTTTTGACCATATCTGAAACTTTAACCATTACAGGACAAGACTCATTACCTAAAATTACTTGCACATCGACCCAATCTGAGTCAAAGCAGCAGCAAGACCAGTTTTTCCTTTGAAAAGGCTCATTTTCTGATAAAAGCTTCATAGCCACCTGATGATATTTCGCCTGATCGCCAAATTGAGCACTCTCCAAAAATAGCCGCCGCCCTTTCCTCATAACGGTAAAAACAGTAGGACCCTGATCTGTTAACTTGACTGAAGTGACATGTGTAGTCGCCATATTGCCTCGATTTTTAAGGCGGTCAATATGCCACGGACTTCACTATTTTTAAAAATTATTTTTTACTTAGCCTGAATAGGCTCTTTGACGAATTTCATCTGCAACATCCTCACCCCGCTATAAAAACAGAGGGCTCCTCCCATAAGAAGCACTTGGACAGGTCCCACAGTAACAGCTAACAGACCCCCTAAAGGTGGCGCCACCGCTCCCCTTAAACCCGCCATCGCCACATTGACCCCTGTATACGTAGAGCTCTCCTCTTTGCCTGCAAAGATTGGACCCGACATATTCCAGACTAAATGGCTCCCCCCCTGCCCCACTCCGTACCAGAAGTAGGCGACATAAAGCCAGGCGACACTCCAAACAGAAAAGCTCAAAAGGACGGTAAATAACCCAATTGCTAAGAAGACAAAACTTGCCATCTTAAAAAGAGGGATCCGATCGATCCATTTTGCCCATATAGGCGATGAGAGAGCAAAACCGAGCCCTTTTGCAATAGAAACAGCCGCCGCCATTTCTAAGTAAGAGATCCCCAGCACATCGACGGTGAATAGAGGCAAAGCGGGTTGAATCAACATCAACCCAAAGCCGCTCACCATAAAGCCCCACTGGAACCAAGAGAAATCTCTCCTCTCACGCATCAGCCGATAGCTGTCGCGCCAAGGCCTGACAACCACCTCTTTCAATGAGGGTCTTTCAAGAACTGTATCTTTTCCCTCCACCACAATCTGCGACTGAACCACTAAGGTCAGTAATCCCACCAGCGCCGCCCCAAAGAAGAGCACCTTCCAGCAACCTGGATCTCTATCGAGGAGAGCTCCGCATCCAAGAGCTAGAACAACCCCCTCTGCATACCCTAAAGCTGAACTGATAGAGAAAGTCCGGTTCCGTTTTCCTTCCCCGATATTCCGCTTAATGATCTCCAACCAGGCGGGGATCCCTGCCCGATAGAAAAACATGTAATTGACCGCGGCCCCAATCACAAACCAGGAAGATTCAACCCAAGGACACAACAAAAAGGGGGCCCGCATCAAGAAGCCAGCCCAAAGCACATTGGCCTTTAATTTTTGCGCTTGCCCTTTCAGCCCTGCGCTCCAATAGAAAGATAAAATGGTGACCACCGGCTTCAATGCCGTAAGCAAAGTGATTTGAAGCGCAGACGCCCCCAAGTCCTTATAAAGGATAAAAAGCAAAAAAGAATAAAGTGTGAATAAAGGTTCAGTCAGTAGATTGGTCAAAATTAAAGACCGACTGATCTGTCTTTCTCTAAAAGGATCACTCATGCGCCCACTATCATACCCCCTTTTTCCCATTCTCCGCTATCTATTAAAAAATTGAGAATAAAGGGCCCATTTTCATTACTTTCTAATTGCCATTTGAGCCCCCTATCCAGTAAAGTTTTTTCCATTATTTCTATAGGAATACCGACTATTTCACCACACACGAAAGGGATAAAATGATAGAACTCCAATCAGCACACCACTTCCCCCAAAACCCTCCTATTCCACCTTCCCCCAACTGGAGACAACGGATCGTCTCCCATCTCAAACCTTATGCCGCTCCATTAAGAAATGGCGCCTCATCCAGTATAATTGGCATTGGGGCGCTAAACGCCTTATTCGGAGGCCTTGGAGTTCTCCAAGGATTTGGCAATCGCAACTCAAAAGATCTAGCCATTGGAGCCGCCGCTTTGACTACAGGAATCGCGCAAGTTTACGCAGGAACTAAACTCCATACCACCTCTCAGCCAGACTGAGCCCCGACAGCAGGAACCGTTGTAGGCGGAGCCTCTGGAATAGGATTGGGTCTTATCGTCCTCCCTAAGCTTGTCCTGGAACAAGCCAGCGTCCAAAGATTAGCGTCCGCAGCAAAAATTGTAATTGGAGTTGCTGTAGAAACCTCAGCTTCCATGGTGATCGGAGGAGTTGCAGCTGTTGCCACTACGTTCGCCGCTCAAAAAACGGTCGATCTCTATTATTACTGCAGAGAAGCCCAAGCTCGGAGAGCGAACCCCGGAGCAAGCGAACCGCTCACCTCTCCCCAGGAATTAGAACAACCGGAACTCCCTTTAGAACCAGAAACCGCCACCTAAACAGTCAACAGGCCTCAATTAGTTTCCGATTGCTATTTGAGGCCCCCATCCAGTAAACTTTTCTACCATACCCAATATGGGGCAATAGCTCAGTGGTTAGAGCAGCGGACTCATAACCCGTCGGTCCCTGGTTCAAGTCCAGGTTGCCCCATTTACTTAACCAGCACATTCCACTGCGCTTAAGGCGCATTCAACTTGAACGAATACCAACTTCAAGTTTAAATTGTATGCCGACGGTGCAATGGCGGTGCAACGAAAAACAACTTTAACCAGCAGCGCCATCCAACCAAACCGTTAACCCAAGGTTGGAGTCATGGCATCTATTTATAAACGCAAAAATGCAAACGGAACTTCTGTATGGCGAGCTGTTGTTCGTATTGACGGATATCCTACTGTCTGTAGTCATTGGAATCGCAAGCAAGAAGCTGAAGACTGGGCCCGCGAAACCGAACACAAAATCAAACTGGGTCAGTACAAATTTGATCAACGCAAAAAACTCCGCACATTCAATGAACTTCTCGATCATTACATCGCCAATGGCGCTATCGAACATCATCGATCCGTAAAAGATACTCTCCGCCATCTCGACTATTGGAAAACTCGATTCGGCGCCTTCGCACTCATCCATATCACGCCTGAGCTCATTGCAAAAGAAAGGATCCTCTTCTCAACCACCCCATCAGCATCGGGACGCAAGCGCACTTCCTCTACTGTCAATCGTTATACAGCTTCTCTTTCCGCCCTTTTTAGCTATGCAATCCGTCAACTCCGCTGGATTGACGAAAGCCCTTGCGCCCATCTTCAAAAACTAAAAGAGAATCCTGGCCGTGACCGCATTCTCTCTGAGCAAGAAATCGAGAGCCTCCTGCCAATCTGTCGCCAAAGCCGTAGCCCCTACCTCTATTGTATCGTGTTGATCTCGCTTACAACCGGTGCTCGCCAAGGTGAAATTCTCAACCTCGAATGGAGTGATGTTGATTTCGAAAACTGCCTTGCCTTCCTCAGAGAAACCAAAAACGGCCGCCCCCGCAGCATTCCTCTTGTCGGTCCGGTCATCGACGAACTCAAGCGCCTCCATCAATTGCGTCATTCCCTTAAACTACTTGTCTTCGCAAGTAAAACAGCCTTCGGGCGTATCGACATCAAAAAGGCATGGCAAACAGCTCTCCGCAAGGCTGGAATCGTCAACTGCCGGGCCCACGACATGAGACATACTTTTGCAACCCTTGCCGCTGCGCAAGGTGCATCCAATCTTGAACTCGGCACAGCAATGGGGCATCGCACTCAGCACATGCTGCAAAGATATACCCATCTCGATGTCCAAGTGACAAAGAGGTTCAGCAAAAATATATCTGAAAAAATCTTACCGATACAACCCGGTGGACAATTGTCGCAGCATGAAACGACAATTACAACCACCTAATTGTTAGACTGATATATCATGAATTGCATAAATGTTACCAAAATGGTAACTTTTATACATGAGCAAGAGATATAAGATTTTTGAGGTAGCTGATCGCCAACAGGGGTATTTCACTGCTAGGCAAGCCCAGGAATGCGGAATACCTCGCTCCCATTTTCATCGAAAACTCCAGTCCGGGGAATGGATTAAGGATATGAGAGGGATTTACCATCTGGCCCAATACCCTCTTGCGGATCGTCCCGAGCTTGTTCTTTGGACGCTTTGGAGTAGAGATAGAAAAGATCAGCCCCAAGGAGTGTGGTCTCATGAGACAGCTCTCGATATCCACGACCTAAGCGATATCATGCCCGCTAAGATGCATATGACAATTCCTCCGGGATTTCGAAAAAATACCGCGATTCCTAAGGTTCTGAAACTCCATGTTGCTACTTTGGCTAAAACTGATATAGAAACTCACCAAGGCTACCGAGTTACTACCCCGCTTCGTACATTGCTAGATGTTATCGAAGCAGGAACAGTTGCTCAAGATCAAGTAGGACAAGCCATCCGAGAAGGACTTCGTAGAGGGATCCTTTCTCTTCGCGACGTAAATGAAACAGCCATACTTTTTCGGTATAAACGTGAATGCAAAATTTAAAACCGCCACCGATTTTCGCAAAAGCCTGGACGCAAGGCTGCAAGCTCGTGCAGCAAAAACAGGCGAAGACATGCAACGTCTACGCCGCAAAGTAGCTTTTGACCGTTTCCTTGCTAGAATTTTCCAACAAGACACCCCCAGCTTTTATCTCAAAGGTGGTTATGCGATGGAATTACGCATAGCCCATGCTCGAGCTACAAAAGACATTGATTTGACCTGTATCCGTCGCATCACAAATGAGAACGAGCTATTAGGTGAGCTCATTTGGAGCGATCTCCAATCATTAGCCGATATCGATTTAAACGACTACTTTGCTTATCAGATCGGGAAAGCTCAAATCGACCTCGAAAATGCTCCTTATGGTGGCGCTCGCTACCTTGTTACCTGCTTAATGCATGGCAAAATCTTCACTCGTTTCCTGTTAGACGTGGGAGCAGATTTCCTTCTCGATCAAGTAGAGTCGATTCGAGGAGTTAATTGGCTTGAGTTTTGTGGGATCCCAGCCCCGACTATTCCCATGATCTCAATTGAACAGCAATTCGCCGAGAAGCTTCACGCCTATACCCTCCCCCGCGCAGGAAGACTGAATTCTCGAGCAAAAGATCTCGTCGATATGGTTCTCCTTCTCAACATGAGGCCTCTCAAGCTCGATGAAATCACTCAAACGATCCACAAAGTCTTTGAAAAACGCGCCACTCATCGCCTTCCACAAAAGCTGGAAAAACCTCCAGCTGAATGGCAAAGCCAATTCCTAACCATGGCCACCGAATGCGGTCTTTCTTTAGACATGCAGGCCAGTTTCAGCAAAATATCGATATTTTACGACGGCATGGTTGAGCATTTTCTGAAAAAAATCGCACCCTCTCGAGTCAATGTATTTTCACCTACTAATAGTTAACACGGAGTTAACTATTGAATTCATCCAAAACAAACGAACTTAATTTTCATTTTGCATTAAATATTTTTCTCCCTGAGGATTTAATCCAGTAGCAATCAACATATGGATTACTCATGGAAGTACACGACTATGTATCTCCCCAACAACTTGTAAAGTCAGGCCGTTACCCATTCACGATGGGGCAACTTCGACATTTCCTTCTCTGTCGACATAAAAACGGATTGGATAGAGCTGTCCGCAAAATTGGCAAGCGGATTGTCTTAAGGACAGATTTGTTTGAGCAGTGGATCGAGAATCAAACATCTTAAAATTGCTTTATTGGATTGAGATAGAATGTATCACGGATTCATTATGATCGATAGGGAAAGAGGTAAGGAACTATTACAAGAAGATCCTCAAGCATACCTTCTACTGTCGCAGATTGCTTTCCGTGCTAAGAGGACAAGTAGAAATTATTCGAGAGTGCCTCTCAAAGAAAACCAGGCATTTATCGGTGATCATGAAAATTGCGGCCTATCCGCCCAACAATACAAAGACACAAAAGAAAGGTTAGAGCGACATGGCCTAGCAATATTCCACGCCACCAATCAAGGCACTATTGCAACATTGACTGGAACTGATGTTTTCGACATCAACGCCGAAGAGTCTACGACTGAGATCCAGCAAGAAAATCCCTTCGCAAACCCCCGTAAAAAGAGAATAAAAGACGCAAAAGAACCAGCAGAATCGTCTATGAAAAATGAGAATAAAGACCTAGCTGAGAACCAACAGAGAACTAACGAAGATCTAACAAGCAACCAGCCAAGAACCAACGAGAAACCAACAGGGAGCCATCAAGCAACCATCGGAGAACCAGTAACAATAAGAGAAGAATGTAAAAAGACAACAACTACTATGATTGAAGAAGGAAAGAGCCTTTATGAATGTTTAAAAAACCACCCTGACCTCTCTGAAGATGACAAATTATCTCTTATGAACTTTCCGGAACAGCGAGTCCTTAGAGCTATCGAATATGCACAAAAAGCCATTATCAAAACCACTCTCATCAGAACGCTGCATTGGCATTGCAGACAACCAACAGCCCCCCTGCCTCCAGAAAATGATCCTTATAAATCAACTCCTCAACAAGCTGCTGCTTGGGAGTTTAATCGATTTCTAAACCAACACAACTACTCTAACCTTGCAACAAAAAATCAAGAAGCAATACCTGAGAATATCGCCTATATTATTTCTGGTGGTCATGAGACCTCTATCAGCTTAAAAAACTCCATCGAAACAGTTAAAAGCGATTTCGAACAATCTAAAAACGAAATTCTACAAGTCAAAAAGTTATGAAAAGTTGCGAAAATCACAAATTATCTCCACGACAACTACAGGTGCTTCCTCATCTGATTCTCAGCCCTTCCTATGAAGAGGCGGCTCGCCGCTCTGGAATTACCTCTAAGCAAATTCACTCATGGCTCAAACACCCTGAATTCCAAGAAGAACTTAAAAAGCAACGAAACAGCGCTTTCTGCAAGGCTCTTGAATTCCTAAAGGTTGTCACACAAAAAGCGGTTCAGACATTAATTACTCTACTAGACGATCAAGATCCCCGCGTTCGTCTAGTTGCTTCTGAGAAAATATTATCAAATGCCTTTAAGGGTGCTGAATTTATAGACTTTGAGGAAAGGATTAGCGCTCTTGAAACCCTTTCTAAAAAAATGGTTCAAATAAGCCAGCTTGAAAATTCACCATGAAAAAATGTTGGACTAGGAGAATAAATATTCTTGAAACTGACGTAAAATCAATTTATGGGAAATTATACTTCGAAGAATGGCTTGAAAATCTTGCTATTGCCCCAGGTCAAGATGTGTTGACAATCTTAAACCTAGTTCCAGAAAAGGCGCGCCTACAATATCTCTTCCGCATTTTCAAGAAATATCGGTAAAATCAGGCTTCTAATTCAATACGTTTATGTTCATAAGATTGGGAAGTACTGAATGAAAATAGAAATCTCTTTCCGTCGTCTTATTCCATGTTTTCAAGAATCTGTAAGAAGGATATTTCCATTCGTAAGACGCCCTCCTTCCTCGGGAAATGTTCACCACAACATCCCTCTAGCCCACAAGGCTGCCTGAGCAGAGCTATCTCCTAGCTTGGCGGCTGCTATAAGATCACTGAGAGATGCCTCAAAATTCCCCATTTTATAGTGAACGATTGCTCTGTGAAAAACCAAGTCTCCATAAGACATTTCGCAACAAACCCAATTACCCTCAGGAGTAGAATATTCAAATTTGACTAGATCACCATTTTGGTGTTGCTCTGCTATGGCAAGAGCTTGACTATAGCTTTCTAAAGCCTTTTCCCACTGCTGCCCCATTTCATACTTTTTACCTTCTGAAACATGGCGTTGAAAGCTTAGGAATTCTTGATATCCATCAAGAGCTTCAATATTTAGCGCCCATAAAATTAAAAATATAAATGGAAACCTTCTCATTTCACTCCACAATTATTCAACGAAAGCCACTTAATCATACACACTATGAGCTATATTTCAACACCCATAGTGTGTAGATGAGTCATGCCACAGATGCTTAACTAAAGCTTTTCTTAAGGAAAGCTGTGGTTGGTGGGCATAACAGAAAGAAGACAAAAGCTAGAATCGAATTCGGCCAAAAAGTACGCCGAATTCGTTATGATCTGGATTTGTCTATAGAAAAGTTAGCTGAAAAAGCTGACCTGCACCCCAACTACGTAGGATCAGTCGAGCGAGGGGAAAGAAACATAGCGCTCGAAAATATTCTTACTTTGGCCAAAGCCCTTGGCTGTTCTCCTAAAGACCTCATGCCAAAATAGAAAAATCGCGATTAATCTTGAGAAGCCTCTATAATGATCCAAAACATTGATCTATGCAGACTAAGCGACCAATTCTACACCTTATAGTATCAATCAAAAATCAGCCCTATACATTGGGAACTTTAAGATTCAATAAGGGAGAATTTTCATATTTTTTTACCTATCCCGGAGACTCTCCTCAAGATCATTTCAACTGCGACAGCAAAGAACTTACTCCGCGACTTGATCATATCACTTGGCATAAAAATCGAGTACATATCAAGCGAAGAGATGGAGTTGCAGTCGACCCAATTTATTATGAAGGAGGTCCACTCCTTGCTCATCCACCTAGAATCACTCCCCTTTTTGTTGAATCCGTGTACCTAGGGAGCGACCCTTGTTTAATTAAAAATGAAGAGTTTCCTCTTTGGGACGGAAGCCAGGCTCAAGAACTATTACATTTAGATTCTTCGAGTGGCTTCAGTATGATCTTTATTCTAATGCCCTCCCAAACTCCAGCACATGTACTTGTTGGACTGCAATTCAAAGATATCCCTAAAGGGCATCTGTATTCTCCCTGCCTTGCTGATCTCCTCGACCAGAATCATAAACCCGTCCGAATCCAAGTTTGGGAAGATTGGGATCTCATTGTAATGACTACTCGCTTTCTTAGAACCCTTTCATCTCCAATTCCTCATGAGATAGGAGGGAATTTCCGACTACCGGATTATAAAAAACCTCCAGCAGCTCTGACTGATCTTTTACTGCAATCCCTGCAAAGGTAAAGACTCTTCTTCATAGTTCAGTAGCCTGTAGTTACAAAGGAAATATAGAGATGAAACATGCCCTAGTAAATAACGAACTCCAAGAAGCCAAATCAGGCCTTATTGGCAAATGCGAAACAACCGGTCTTCCTGTTATAGCAAAATGCGGAAAAATCAGAAGTCCACACTGGGCTCATATTGGCGAACGCAATCCCGATTCACGGAGGGAACCCGAAACTCCGTGGCATCGTGCATGGAAAGATAAGTTTCCTAAGGAGTGGCGTGAGGTGACTTGTCCTGCAGAAAATGGCGAAGAACATAGAGCTGATGTGAAGACTGATCAAGGTTTTGTGCTTGAGTTCCAGCATTCGCATTTGGATTCGCAAGAACGGGTCGCACGAGAGACTTTTTATCAGAATATGGTATGGGTTGTCGACGGTACACACTTGAAAGGAGATTATCCCCGCTTCCTTGAAGGAAGAAAACATTTCAGGTCTACAGCTCTAAAAGGGTTCTTCTTGGTCCATTTTCCTGAAGAATGTTTCCCCATCTCATGGATCGAGAGTTCCGTAGAGGTACTGTTTGATTTCCAAGGTACTTTGCCAACCGATCTACAAGACTGGACGCGAAACCTCTTATGGTGTTTATTACCAGGACGCGCGCGAGGATGTGCTGTAGTGTCTGCAATATCACGTCAGGATTTTGTAACAGCAGCTCTAAGACAGCCTCGGTTATTCCGAGACCCGGCTCATGAGTTTGTTACTGCCTTTGATAAGTTGCTTACAGACCAAGAGAAGATAAAGGAACAGCAGAGGCAAAGGCAGGAATGGAGGCCGCCTGTTAAGAGATCAAAAAGGCTCTGAGAGTAATTTCTGAAACGTTTCTGACTCTGCAACAACTTTTCTAACTTACACGGTGCAATGGCGGTGCAACGAATGTCCTATTGCACTGTCAGAATTCAGCAGAATCCAATTGCATCCATCAAACAAGTCTTTTATACTCATGCTTATAACGGTTGGATAGCGCTGGTGAGGATAGGAATCTCCCTCCCTCATAACCCGTCGGTCCCTGGTTCAAGTCCAGGTTGCCCCATCCTTTCCACACCTATACAGAAGTTGGTTTTCGTCCATTACGCAACTAATGCGGAAACCTTCTTTTACGCAGATTTTACGCACTCAACCAAAAGAGAGTGCAGTAAATGGCAACAAAGATTGGCCAACTGGCTAGTCACTTCCTTTCTGCATCCAACCAGCCTAAATCCTCCAAATTTCTATCAAAACTTTCTTCAACTGCGTAAAAAGTGCGTAAAGCTTTGTTTAGCTAAACCACTCGCCGTTGAAAGTAAAGCCTTTGTTTATGCAAAAACAAGGGATTTGTTATCTCTTGTTCTCAAATGTTCCATTCTGTTATCTAATATTTTACTTGATGAGGTATTGCTGTGGGTTCTATCAGAGAGGTCACCAAAAAGAATGGTGATAAAAGTTATCATGCAGAAGTTCGCTTAAGAGGGCTCCCTCCACAGCGCACGGTATGTCGAACAAAAACCAAAGCCAAAGAATGGATTCAAGATACTGAAGCCGCTATTCGAGATGGCCGTTTCAAGAACCAATCGGTTTCACGTAAGCACACTGTTGCCGATCTCATTGATCGGTTTACTACCCACTCTATTCCCAAACACCCCATCTACTATCCAAAAAAAGTTCAATTACTGAATCGGTGGAAAGAAGAGCTGGGGCATTTGCTTCTGTCAGAGTTATCCCCTGCTCACGTCGCCATGGTGCGAGATAAGCTTTTATCCGAAACCACCTTCAAGAAAGCAGTGCGTAGCTCCTCAACAGTCAATCGATACTTGGCGGCTTTTTCAAAGGTCTTATCTGTGGCAGTAAAAGAATGGGGCTGGCTTGAAGAAAATCCTATTCTCAAGATCTCCAAGCCAAAAGAATCAAGAGGCCGAGATAGATTTCTTACTCAGGAAGAGATACATCGCCTACTAGAAGCCTGCAAAGGGTCTTCTACCTCTCATCTACATGCCATCGTAGCTTTAGCCATTTTCACAGGAATGCGATATGGGGAGATCGTAAAACTCCACTGGAAAGACATTAACTTTGACCTGGGCTTTATCACCCTTCAACAGACTAAGAACGGCGATAAACGAATCATCCCAATCACCAATGAAACTGTTCGTATTCTGCAAAGCTGCCCAAGCTATGGCAATGGAGCGCAAGAACAAGTCTTTAAAAGCCGCAAAAGAACATCATCAGCACTACCATTGTCGATTAGAAAATCTTTTGCCAAGGCTCTTAAAACTGCCAAGATTGAGAGCTTTAGATTCCATGACCTGAGACATACAGCCGCTTCTCACTTGGCAATGAACGGAGCGACTCAAGGTGAATTAATGGCTATCTTAGGTCATAAGTCTCCCCAAATGACCCGTCGCTATGCACATTACAGCCAGGATCATTTGCGAGCAATCCTTGCAAAATCAAATGATAAACTTACCAAAAAGGAGGACACATCCCATGTTGGAATCACTACCACCCACAGTTCTTACTGAACTTGAAATTATCCGCCGACAAGATTCACTTGGAGCAATCTCGAAATGTTTACCAACATTATTTCATGCTCTAACCAGCGAAAAGAGTACAAAAGAGTTTTTCTACGATCTTGAAAGCCAGGCAGAACAGGAGAAACAGCAAGAAAAAGAGAGCAAAGAAGAGGTCATTGCATGGCTGGAAGAAAAATTGAAAGTGATAAAGAAAAGCCCTCTTTCAAAACACCCTTTAGTTTCTCCTACAATCACTGCCTTAGAAGACACCCTCAGCTGTCGAACCTTCAATGCAGCCCAGAATTACGTATCCAATGTTTGGGGAGCTCTTGATGCTACTGTCACAGTCATGGCGGAGTTCGGCAAAAACAAGGTTCTTGATGATTGGGTACAGATTGGCACACGCATTGAGTGTAAGACCGTTAATGGAGAATTTCTTACTGAAGAGACCAAACCTAAAGAAATCGCTCCCACTACCCCATTAGGCAACCTGTTGGCTGATCAGCTGAAGCAAGGATTTATTAAAGCCACCTTTATACCAGCAACATTACGTCCTGGCTCTAAAAAACCAACTGTCGATGTTGAAAAGGGCTATATCGAACAATATAGTCTCCCTGAGTGTGTCAATCAATGGTGCCTGCATTCCCGAAATACCACTGAAAAATACTCAGAAGATTTAAAAACAAACTCTTTACTTCTTTTTAAGCGCCTTCTCCTTCTAGCGCAGTATTGTGACCGCCAACCTCTGACCTTACCTCTCAAGGATAAGCCAAGCAACTGGCAAGACATAGACCAATTAAATGCTCAGACATTAAACGGATTCTATTTGAGCGGGCTTAAACTCGATTCAAAAAAGACACCTTTCACTAAGGAACAAGCAATCAGCTTAATAGAGGCATTTCTTCTTATGGCTAGCCGATCAAAAAAAAACCGAGAAAGAAAAAGAGAGTATAAAATTGACGCTGAGAAGTTTGTTAAGCAGCGAGCTTTAATGCATATCCAAAACTCCGAAAACAACCGCACGGTCCCAACAAACGAAGAATTTCACCGCCAAATGATCACCGAAACACAACGCATGAATGCCCCTTATGTTATCGAACTAACTCTTCCTTTAGTTGCTAGAGTATGTCGAATTTTGACTAAAGAAGCAGGAATCTTCCGTAAAGGAGGTAGACCCAAGGGAACATAGGGCTATTTCAAAACCATTCTTTTATCCTTTCGATAAATAAACAACATGGTTTCTCTCAGGTAAAAACCATTCAAAATCTATATCCATCTGAATCAATTTATGATTTAAAAAACAAATCTCCACAATTGGGTTTAAAAGGAAATAAACCAAAAGTGGAGCGTGTATATGTCAACAAACGAGAAACAATTTCTCACCGTTAAAGATTTCTGTGCAAAGCAGCCTTCATGGCCCACGGAAAGCAGCTTGAGAGCTCTTATCTTGGGTGCCGCATGGGGTGAAAATAAATTCCAATCAGCATTTAAAAGAGTTGGTCGCCGAGTTCTTATCGATGAAACAGAGTTTTGGCGGTGTGTAGGTCATATGCAGGAGGAACCTAAAAATGCCTGCAAATGACAACCATATCCGCAACATGATAGCCACCCATCTCGAGCAAGTAATTTACTGGCATGATCGATTTGAGATAAGTCGAGAAATCAACCACCTAGATAATGCGGATCGTCATGCTGAGGTTGCTAGGATGTATTTACCTAAGTGCTTCCAAGATTTAAGCATCATTGGTCTTTGCAATCTCTACCAAAGCTCACCTTCTCTATCAAATCCAGATAGGTCAGGAGGCTAATGAACACTCGCCTAATTAATCACCCAGCAAATCTTGTAGCAGAATGTATCGCACACATGCATGTCAATGGCATTTCATTTGATGGGAGCTTAAAAGCCGATGGCGAATTACATCGCTTCTCCAGGGACTCTAAGAAAAATCAACCTGATGAGTGGTACGTATGCTATGAGGGAATTTCACAAAATGGTAACCCTTATCTAGTTTGCCGTTACGGTACTTGGTCAAGCGGCCAAGAAAATTACACCTACAAAAGCTATGATTTTGGCTC
>CAYWDE010000006.1:0-24974 GCA_964456885.1 uncultured bacterium
GTCCCATACTCTTTGCACTGTTCAGCATGGAACTTACCCGATTGGCCTGTGATCCCCTGAACGATCACTTTGGTTTTTTTATTCACTAAAATCGCCATTATTTATGTCCCTTTGCTGCTTTCACAACGAGCTCTGCCGCCTTTTTGATATCTTCCGCAGTGATGATTTTTAAACCGCTCTCTTTAAATAGCCGTTTCCCCTCTTCCACATTGGTCCCTTCCATCCGGACCACAATGGGAACTTTGATATTTTGCTCTTGGCAAGCTTGGATCACCCCTTGCGCAAGAGTGGCGCAGTTCATGATCCCTCCAAAAATATTGACTAAAACCGCTTTCACTTTGAGATCACTGAGGATAATCCTGAACCCTTCAGCCACTTTTTCTTTCGAAGCCCCTCCCCCCACATCGAGGAAGTTGGCGGGAGATCCTCCATAGAGCTCGATGATATCCATCGTCGCCATCGCAAGTCCTGCCCCATTCACCATGCAGCCGATACTCCCATGCATCGCGATGTAGGCGAGATCAAATTCTTTGGCGGCCGCTTCTTGAGGAGAGACTTGACTTGGATCGTAGAAAGATAAAATCTCCGACTGACGAAAGAGCGCATTATCATCGATGCTCAGCTTCGCATCTAACGCAACGATCTCACCTTCTTTCGTCTCTACTAAGGGATTGATCTCCAAAAGGGAGGCGTCGGTATCGATAAAACACTTGGCGATCCCTTGGGCTAAGGCGGCCCCTTTTTTTGCCAACTCCCCACTCCATCCCATGAACTTGGTTAAACGGAGCAATTGATACGGACGGAGCTGCCCGTTAAACCCAAAAGGCATTTTTAGAATCTTATCTGGGGTCTTATGGGCGATCTCTTCGATCTCCATTCCCCCTTCCGGAGAGGCAATTAAAAGAGGCGTTGCCCGATCCCGGTCGATTACAGCTCCGAGGTAAAACTCCTTCGCAATATCGATCGGTTTTGAAATCAGCACCTTTTCTGCAACAACCCCTTCAGGGCCCGTCTGCTGATTGACCATCTTCATCCCGATCAGATCTTTAGCCACTTGGAGGATCTCTTCTCTCTTCTTCGCAAATTTTACCCCTCCCGCTTTCCCCCTGCCTCCCGCATGCACCTGAATTTTCAAGACCGCTTGGCTCAAGTGGTGCTTTTCAGCAATTTGGCCCACCTCTTCAACACTCGACGCAACCCAGAACTCAGGGATCGGAATCCCATATTTTTTGAGAATTTTTTTGGCCTGATATTCGTGAAGATTCATGTAAGGTTCCTTTTAAAGCATCTTATCCATATAAGCTCCTTTCTGATCAACTAAATATTTGATCTAAAACTCAAACAAAATATCTCAAAATTTTTGAAAAGCTGTACTGGTGTGCTGTAAATTAAATTACTACTGTTTCGACTGCGTGAAAGCGCCGAAACAGTAGTAATTTACAGAGCACTAGGCGGTTTCTGTGAGTAACAACCCGCTAAAATTGCCAAAAAAACCAGCTCCGTTGACCAATATGGAAGATAAAGGCCCTTTTCTAGAAACCCCATAAACCACATCAATTCCCAACTGAGGATCGGCTATTTGACACCCAATCGTCGGAAAAAGGGTCTGCTTTTGTAAAGCTAGAATTGCAGATCCAACGGAAAAAAAACCTGAAGAGTAAAGAAGATGCCCAATAGCCCCTTTATGGGAAAAAACGGGGGGAATTTCAGCGCCAAAAATCATCCGAATGGCTTCCGCTTCCGCTTGATCTCCCTCTTGCGTCCCTGTAGCATGAGCATGGATAGCTCCCACTTCGGCAATGGGGGTAGAGCCGATACTGTGAAGCATAGCTTGAGCAAGCCCCTCTACGTCGGTGACAGCAGGAGCAGAATAGCTGACGTAGGTTCCCACTTTTTTAACCCAACTCAGAGGATGATGCTCCCGATTTTTAAGATGTTCTGGATGCTCAAGGATCAGTGCTCCTCCCCCCTCTCCCACTTGAATCCCTCGACGCTCTTGATCAAAGGGTTTAGGCATTCCTGGAGAGAGAGATTTTAAAGCTTGCATTCCTAAGATCTCATATTGGGAGGCAAGCTCCATTCCACAGATAAGGATCAATTGGCACCGATTTGTGTAGAGGAGATCCCTCCCTAAGCGGACAGCAAATCCGACAGAAGCGCAAGCAGCGCTCACTTGGAATATCGAACGGAAAGAGGAGGAGTGGGGGACCCATTCTGCCCGATTAGATAACCAGTCGGGGGCTTTTTGTTGTAAATCGGTAGGGACAGGGCCCGCTTTAGTGATTGAAATCAATATGGTCCGATCAAAAGGGAAAGTCTCTAAGGTGTAACCAGCACTCTCAATCGCCTCCTGAATGGTTTGCTGAAAAGCTAAATTCTTTAAATGGTTGGGAATTCGAAAAAGGGGTTCTGAACTAGCTGGTTTCCCACTAAAAACCCCTTGGCTGAAAGAGTCAACTCCCTGCCCATAAGAAGAAACAAGCCCTAATCCAGAAATCGCAATACTAGGTAACAACGGGGTTTTATCTCTTTTTTCTTTAATTGAAATCTGAATAGAGGGGAGGCAATCAATTACTGCGAGGAGCTCTATCTCTCCGCTATCGATCGCTGCTTCGGCCCGAATTTGCAGATCTGCTGATTGTGGGGGGAAAAAATGGGTTTCAACAAGGCCTTTGAGGCCAAATCGGGTAGCCAGTTTATTCGCTAAAGCGGAGGCCTCAATGCTTAATGAGACAGATGGTTTGATCCTCGGAGGGGTTAAGTCCCCCATTGTCATAAAAAGGCGCAAAGGGTGATCGATAATACCTGGGTAATTTAATAAAAGCCCCCCTTTCTGAGGAGAAATAGGTTTCCCCCTTTCTGCTAAAGCTTCCGAAAGTTTTTTTTCTAATTCAGCTTCCAAAAAGGCCTTTTAGGTAGAACAGGTATCTACAATCTTTAAACATAAATCGATCACCGTTTTTTCAACCAAAGCAACTTGATCAACCCTGTCTGCAACCTCTCCATAAGTTAACTTCCCCTCGGAACAATCGACCATCCCTTGACGTAACCGGCTCCAGGCCCCCATCGAAAGATCTAAAGCCTCTAAAAAGGGTTGATAGTGAGGGGAGGGGCTATTTTTAATGGCGCGCCTAAAGAGGAAGCGGTTCCCATAAACCGATTGGAAAATATTAATCGGAAGATAGTGGTTGATTAGCCAAATCGATTGAGCGTCATCCCAATACGCCTCTCTAAAATGGCGGAAGGCTGAAGAAAAAACTGAGAGCCCTTGAAAACCAAAAGCTTGAAAATTAAGCTGATCCCTAGGGACTTCTCGTTTCATATTATAAACGCTCTCTTCGCAAAGGCGATGGAGCTCCTCTTCCCAATCTTTATCTGGAGAATTGCAGCAGATCCTTAAATAATATAATTTACTTTGAAAAGCGGGTTGAAGGATATCCGAATCGACCCAGAACCTCCCTTTTTCATCTTTTGGGAAAAGCCCCTCTGCTGCCAGGCGATCAAAAATGAGAAAACCTTTTCTCTGGGGATCATAATCGAATATTAAAAACGCATGGGGCATTCCTATTCCTAATGCGCTCTGATTATAATAGGGAATCAACCTCGACTCAGTCTCTAAAATGAGAGGTGATTTCTGGGCTTTCCCTTCCAAAACTAAAGAGGTGATTTCTGAGGGAGGAAGGGGGATCCACTCTGCTTCTACATTCCGATTCAGTTTCGGAGCGTAATATTCAATATCGCTCTGTCCGCAAAGAAGCCAAGAGCGGGAAGGGATGTGGGCCTCTATTGAAAATCCCAAAGAGCTTGTAATGACCTCCAAAGCATCTTCTCTCCCCCTCTCTTCAAGGGCTAAATAGATGCATTCGTATAAACAGGTCATAAATTTATGAAGTCTCATATACGAGCTCTTTGTCATTATGTTCCAACTGACGAAACTGGGCTGCTACCTCTCTAGAGATCAAAATCGGCTCGCTTTTGAATTGATTGCCGAATGCAATATAATTCGCTTTTTTACCATATCCTCCAAAAGGGTAATTTCCATTTTCTGCTTGGAAAAGGGTCTGATTCCGAACAATCGTATAGTGTCTTTCTAAAAGAGGGTCGAGAAATCCATCTCCAAAAATGGTGAGACCCAATGCTTTTTCAAGCTGTTCCGATTGTAATAGCCAATCGTTAACCTCTCCCATCTCCTCGTAAATAACCAGATTAAAGACGGGAGAGAAGAACTCAATGGGAGGAAGAGGATCCGATATATTGGAAAGGAGGATCACCGGATCTAGAATCTGATTTTTTGGATCCACTCTCCCTTGGTAGATGATGTGAGTTGCCTGTTGAGCTAAGTATTCTTGGGCAAAATCGACAACTTTTTCATAATAAATAAAACTATAATCAACTGCTGGATCCCCCCTCTCTCCAAAACGCAACCGGGATAAGGCCCCTTTCATTAGATCAACTGTCCTCTCAGCTACGCTCTCATGGATAAAAAAGATATTAGAGCAGAGGCAATCTTGCCCTGTATTAAACATTCGAGACTGAATCAGAGAGGGTAAAATTTCTTCTACTAAAGCGTTTTCCCCAATGATTGTGGGGTTTGTTCCAGAGCCAAAAAATAAAAATAGGGAGTTTGGAAAATGGTTTTTTACTAAAAGGCTGTTTTCATATTTCCCTGTAAAAACAACCACATCACTTTGAACCATATTTTCAATAAACATCGTTTGGTTAAAACGGGTTAAAAAAATGGAGAGACCAAAAGATTTTCCGATCAATTCATCAAGGGCAAAAATCTCATTTTTAACTTTTTGAGAGGGTCTAATGTAAATTTCTTTCACAAAAGCCGAAGGGATCACCCCATAAAGGATATAAGAGTATAGAAGAGCATTAGAAGGGTGGAATACAGCCATCTTCTCAATAGTAGGCGGGTTTTCTCTTTGAATTTCTCCCCATCCATTTCGGAGGACTTGCTGAGCCCTTTCTATCTCATCCAAAACACTTGCATAGGTTGCAACCTTAGTTAGAATTTTTAAAATTGCACTCTTCTCCTGCTGTAAAAAATCAGCTATCTGTAAGAATAACAAATCGATGCGCATTACTGTTTCTCTAAAGCTTTTTGAATAGATAAAATAAATGTGTGAAGAAGGGTCTCTACCATCGATTCAGTATATAAATCGGTTGTATACTCTATCGTCCCTAATAAACCTTTCCCCTCGTCCAGAGTAAAATCCAAAATCAGGTCTAAAACAGAAAATGGTGGTCTCCTTAAGATTTTCTCTGTTGTAATATCTTCTCCAAAATCGAGTTCTCTCTTGGGAGTATTATGGAGAATAAGCATCACAAGACCTGGTAAATCGTGGTAGGGGGTATGAGCGATTCCCACCTCTTCTAAAACTTTATCAAAAGGGACCCTCTGATTCTCCAGCGAGGCGACTACCCTCTTCTTTACAGAGAATAAAAAATCACTAAAAGGGAGGGAGGGATTGGTTTCTATCTGGATCAATACTGTATTAATGAAGTTCCCCAACGTCTCTTCCATCTCTACATCGTATCTTCCAGCAACTACAGTGCTAAATATCCATTTTTTCTCCTTTGTAAAGCGGGATGCTACAAGGGAGAAAATAGCTAAAAGAAACTGAAATAGGGTCGTCTCTACTTCTCTACATAAGTCTAAAATAGAGTTTGTTAAATCGAGAGGGATTTGAAACGATTTTACCGCCCCTTTAAAGGTGCGTTCTGAAGGAATTTTTTGCCCAAAATCGAATCGAAGCGGTTTCAGATCGCCTTTCAACTCTCCTTTCCAAAACGTGATCTCCTTTTGATACTCCCCACTTTTTAACCACATTTCTTGCTTAGAGACAAACTCTCCGTAAGAGGGGGCTGGAGCTAAAAAAATGGGCGATGACTCTCTATAAATTGCACACAGATCTCGAAAGAGGAGCGTTTTCGACCACCCATCAAGAATAATATGGTGGTTATTCATCAGTAAAAGAAACTCATCCTTTTCTGTTTGCAAAATTTTTACAGAAAATAAAGGGGGCTGAAATAAATCAAAAGGGGTCTTCTCATCTTCGGAAAAAATCCCCTCTATTTTACCCTTTTTTTCGAAAGTGGGAAGTGGAGTCAAATTTTCAAAAGAGAGGGGAAGCTGGATGAAGGGCTCTATTTGTTGCTCTGCAGTCTTAAGAAAGCGGACCCGCAAAATCGGATGCCTCTGTATAACTTTTTGGAAAGCGTTCTCAAAACGCTCTCGGTCAAAAGGCCCCTTAATCCTCCAAGCGCTTGGACTATATAGGGCAAATTTTCCCCCCTCATAATCTTGATCAATTTGAAAATAGTCCCTTTGTTCATAACTGAGGGGGAATCGGTTGGTCTCTGAAGACGATGGGATCGCTATTTTGGGGATAGGCTTAGGACCTATTTTCGATTCTATATAAGAGAGCTGCTTAGAGAAAACTAAGTTTTCTAAAATATCATTGATCCCAAGGGAAATCCCAAATTCCCTACGAAGCCGGGAGAGGAGTCTCACAGCAAGGAGAGAGTGGCCCCCTAAGTGAAAAAAATGGCTCTCTTTCTGAATGTCAGCTGTCTTTAAAATTTCTCCCCAGATTTTTCGGAGAGACTCTTCTGCTCCGGTGGAGCTATTTTGTAAAGCAGAAGAGGAAATGGACGATTTAGCTTTATCTCTTAAAATTTTCCGATCTACTTTCCCATTTAAGGTGAGTGGAAAAGCCTCTATATAATGAAATTTCGCTGGAAGCATGTGCTGAGGAAGCGTTAAGGAGAGAAATTGGTAAAGCTCTTCTGAAGAGATCTGTTTCTCCCCTTTTAAAAATGCATGAATTTCTTCCTCTGTTTCATTTGTTGCTGCAACGCAAACAACCTGATCGATCAGATTATGTTTTTGAAGGTGCCCTTCAATCTGGCCCAATTCGATTCGGTGACCCCGAATTTTTACTTGATCATCAAAGCGACCTAGAAAAAGGAGCTCCCCATCTGCCTCTCTTCTCACTCTATCCCCTGTCCGGTAAAGTCGTGCCCCTTCTTTATCGATGAATTTTTTTGATGTTAGGTCCCTATTTTTCCAATATCCCCTCGCAAGGCCGATTCCTTCAATATAGAGTTCCCCTTCAAACGAATGGGATAGCTCCTCATCTAATATATAGAGAGATGTTTGAGGAAGCGGGTCCCCCAGGAAAATCTTCTCGTCAGAGGGATCGATTTTTTTATAAAGAGACCAGATCGTCGTCTCCGTCGGCCCGTAGACATTCCATAACTGACAATGGGTGCTCACTGAGGAAAATATCTTTTTAGCTAAACTCATGTCCCAAGACTCCCCTCCGCAAAGCAGATGGCGCAAGGAGGAGTTGTGAAAATTCAACTCCGTTAACATCCGCCAAGTAGCCGGAGTTGCTTGAAGGAGAGTGGCCCTTGATTCCTCAAGCGCCCCCATTAGAAGAGGGGCCGACTGAGTGGTTGATCGGGGCGCCATCTGACAAGTAGCCCCAAAAGAGAGAGGCAAGAAAAATTCCAGTCCAAAAATATCGAATGAAATGGGAGTTACAGAAAACAAAATATCGTTAGGTTCGACTGCTAAAATCTCCCCAAATGATTGGATGACATTCACAACACTTTCGTGAGTGATCGCAACGCCTTTTGGCTTTCCTGTGGAGCCTGAAGTGTAAATCAGATAGGCGAGATCTTGAGGGGTTGAAGAAGATTCGATCGATTTTTCAGACTGTGTCAAAAGGGGTTCTTTATCTATCTCTTTAATGAAGAAGTCGATGGGAGTTTCTAAAATCATCCCCTCTAAAAACCGTGAGGGGTAAGAGGGATCTAAAGGGCAATAAGCGGCCCCTATTTTTAAAATACCGAGAAGGGCGATGGCTAGATCAAATCCTGGGGGTAGAGAGACCCCCACTACATCCCCTTTTTGAACCCCTTTTAGTAAAAGTAGACGGGCAAATCGGTTCGCTTGGATCTCGAGCTCAGAATAGGAGAGGTCTTTCTCTTCAAAGCGGATAGCCGCTTTTTCTGGGATCCGTTTGGCCTGCCTTTCGAAAAGGTGGTGTAGACAGGGGCTGTCCACCGATTCAGACGTATTCAATAGAGGATAGAGAAGAGGCTGATTCATCATTTTTAGAAGCCGCAAAATTGTAAAATTGATAGTTTTCTAATTTTTTTAAATAGTCCCAATTGGCCGGCATAGAAACAATCTGTCCTAAAAATGGGGCTGCTAGGCTTAAAATTTTTTCGTAGGGTAAATCTTCAGGAAAGCAGACCCCTTTGTGAGGGTTCTCTAAAATCCAAAGGCAGCCCGCAACAACGCCTATAGATACTTGCAAAATCGTTGCGTTTTGATGGGGGATCAGATCTCGCGTCTTATCGATATCTAGAATGCTTCCTGTCCACCAGGTTCCAAACCTAGAGCTTAATAATAAAGAGCCCACTTCATCCGTTCCACTTATAATTTCATCGGTCAAAATGGATATTTTCTCTCCCACTGTAGATATACTTTCTTCCATAGACTGAAGAGTATATGAGCAAGGCTGGTAAGCGTAATAAATGCTCGGCTGATAGATAATTTGACCCTCTGAGCCCAAAGAGAAAAGACGGGATAGGGTCGATACTTCCCCATGGCGAAAAGCTCGCCCCACAATCTCTCCTGAAGGGACCCAAGAACGGATCTTTGTTTCCCCTCCCGATTTATGGAGAAGAATTTGCTTATGATTGATTGAAAAAAAGGGGGTTCCTGGCGGCTCTTGCCTCTCATGAGATCCCCAACCGATTTCACTCGCTGTCTTCATTTCATCAAGCAACCCATCAATAGACCAAGTCCCTGCAAAAATCCCTGCAGGCTTTTCTCCAACGACCTCTTGAGAATCTTTTTCGGCGATATGGATCGTCTCGATATTTGCTAAAAAAGCCATTTGGGCAAAGTCTTGAGCTGTGATCGCTTTTTCTAACCGGTCTCCATATTGCGTACCCATCTCCTTTTCGAGGATCGATCTACAAAAATCCCCTAGCCCTTTTTTAACCAAATGGGTAATCAATCCTGGGTTCATTCCATGATCTAACAAAGCCGTCTCATAATTGCCTACACCGAACGATTTTTGGAGGGCTTTGATCTTTTCATATCTCGAAAAAAGGGGGATTTGGAGACTGTTTTCAGCCCCTTCCCAACACTCGATACAGGTGTTTAAGTAATGAACTTTGAACTGAAAACATAAAGCGAGCAGCGTGCAAGTATCAATACAAGTAGCTACATCAATGAGTATATCTCCCGGTCGAAGATATTTTAGAAATAGTGAGCTGACATTTTCTTTCGTGATTTTTAAATGGTAGAATTGGAGACCAGCTCCAAAGTAGCCTTTAAGGCGATCCCTCCGATCTTGAGCATCGAAAACAATCAATCGAGAAGGGGGAACACCAAAATATTTAATCAATAATTCTAAGGTGCAAAAGCCAATAGCTCCACAGCCAATAAAGAAAACAGACTGTGAAGAAGAATTAAATCGCATAAATTCTTTTTAAGATTAAAAAAGAAGAGATAGTTTAGCAGGAGAATTTTATACTTGTCAAGATTCACTCGATTTATACCGCTCGTGATTCAAGAATCGGTTTTTTTGGCCAGTTCAAAGCGCCTTAAATCAACTAAAAAAAAATGGAGTTAGTATTACAGCAATATTAACTCCATTTTTTTAGTTGATTTAAGGCAGCTTTCAATCCCGTCCAAAAACCGATTCTTGAATTACGAACGGTATAGAGACTGTCTCCAAATCTGATAAGACAATTTGGTGTTTTTCAAAATAGTTAATCTGGATCTGAGCTAACGTCGGATCAAACTGATCTTCTACAGCTAAATAGTGATAAATGACCCCATTTGGAAATTCTCTTTCTACAGATAGACAATGGTCTAAACAATTATCGACAAAAACAATGGGTTCTTCCACAAGGCCTTTTTCCTGAAGTTTCCTTTTTAAAAACTCCCCTTTATCTGAGAGATTCGCAAAAAGAATCCCTTTTAAAAAATCGATTTCTAACTTTTTTAAAATAGGTTCCACTGAAAGATCGCCACCTTCTCTAGCTGTTAACCCATAGATGGTTGATCCCCGTTGTTCAAACTCCTGCAGGAGATGGGGGGTCTCTTTTTCCAACAAAAGCTCTTCCGGCCCTTCAGCAAAAAGAAATCGCTCCCAAAGAGTTTTAGGAACAAAATCTTCCCCTTTTTCTACTAATTCCTGATAGCGCTGATAAAAAATTTCTCGGTCGTCCACTTGAGCAGCCAACCACTCTTGCGCCCGCTTCCCACCGGTTCTTAAACAAGATGCATCTCTAAACAACGTATCATCTAAATCGAAAAAAAGGAGCGAACCAGGTTTTACCCCTTTTCCCATTTCCGACAAATGATGAATAGGGACAATTTCCCCATGTAGATGACTTTCGAAAAAGAAGAAGAGGGCTAAAAAAAATAGACCCAGAAGGCACCGATCCCTTTTCAAATATTTCTAAGCGACTATTTTTAAACGAGAAAGCTGTTCAGAAAAACTCTTTGTCTCAATCCACTCTTTTGCCGCCTCGATCCCCATCAACTCATAATCTTCAAATTCAGAAAGTTCAATAGGGTGGTACCCTTTTGCAATTTGCAATCGAATCCAAAAACTTAAGATCAGCTCAGTGAAAGGTTTATAAACCTCAATACGGGCTAAAGAGAATGGGGATTCGGTTTTTCCAAAATAAGCAGAGAGAAACTTTTTTTCTTGTTCTTCTGTTAAATCTGCATGGGTAATGAAATAGGCCAAATCCCAAGCAGGGTCCCCATTTCCTGCATACTCCCAATCTAAGAGTAATACCCGTTCAGGTGTCAGAATAAAATTGCGGGGATTGGGATCATTATGACAGGCGGATTGAGGAATTTGTAGTCTTCCAAACAGCTCTTTGACTTCTCGAAAAACAGGCAAAATGTGATCATAAGAAGAGGGCAATTGACCCGTGCGGTGCTCAATCCGTTGAACATATTGTTCTATAATCTTCAAATTATTCACTGGATTCAAAAATGTCTGCGAATGGACTTTTTTTAATAGAGATGCAATAGGGAGTAAAGAGGCCTCTCTGATTTTCCCCTCTTCATCGCAAGGGACTTCCCCTTCTGCAAATGATCTGAGAGTCATCCCATCCCCATTTTGATACGTTAAAGGGGGACAGATTTCTGCTCCGCTCATAATCGCTGTATTTTTTAATTCTGCTGCCCGATCTACCTGCTCTTCTACTCCCACTTTAGGGATCCGCAATACATGGCGAGATCCATTGGGCAATGAAATAAGATAATTTTGGTTGGACCATCCATCGAGCTTTTGAATTTGTAAATCGGAAAAATTGTACTGGCTCAACGGGGGGATTTTTTTTAAGATGAGAGGGTTAAAAGCTAGGGACATAAACCTTCTTTGATAAAAATCGTTAGTGAGAGGCGTCTCCCATCTTCCAATATAATTCCTCCAATTTAAACGGGCAGGAAGGGCAGCAACAGCTGGAGAGAGATAAGAAGAGAAAAGAGAGTTAAGACGTGTAAGAAAGACCATAACTAATAGAGCAAACTAGATTTGGAATAGGTTCGAAAGAGATAATATTCCAAAATTCTTTTTTTCCGACATGAAATTCCACCTCATCGCCTTCTACAAAAAGCCATTCGCCGAAATTTTTATAATCGATCCCTTTTCCCTGAGCTTTCCCTAACGCCTCCAGCCGAGTCCACGCTCGAAAAAGAGCCTTTGTCGAAAGGGCTTTTTTTTGAGAGAAAAAATCTTCCAATTCCCCTTTCATTTTCGGATCCACCTCCTCAATATCTATTCCCACCTCCCCCTCTTTTGATATAAGAATCGCGAAATAAGAATCGGTATGAGAAATGTTAAAAAATAGGGGTGGGTCATTGAGAAGTTTAGGCTTCCCATATTCTCCTGAAATAAAAACGAGACTTTTTGGCTCTACATTTAAATAGTGAGCAAGGAGAAATCTGGCAACCGCTCTTGAAATACCGGAAGAATTATTTTTTTTTACACCCTCCCCCCTTTCCTGTTCAGAAAAAAAAGGGGAGAGGCTGTTCAACTTATCCCTAAAATCGACAAATCTAAAAAGATACAAATCTATTGAGATAAAAATCCTATCTGCTCAATCCTTTTCTTCAGCTCTAATCGATCCACCTTTCCATTTTGAGAAAGGGGAAGATCGTTCAGGGGGAAAAAATGCTTTGGGATAGATTCTACAGGGAGCCTTTCACGAGCCCAAGCTCTCAGTTGGTCTAGTGGAAAAGGGCGCCCTATTTTAAGCGCTGCAACCAGAATAGAATGCCCATTCTTCTCTAGGCCGACCACACCTGCCGCCTCGATTCCATCAAATTCAGCCAAAGTATTTTCCACCTGTTCTGGAACCACGTTGTAACCCCGAATAATCACTATATTATTCTTTCTTCCAAGCAATGAGACATACCCCTCTGAATCGACTTTGGCAAGGTCTCCAGTTTGAAACCATTCCCCCTTCGGGTGAAAATCAAAATTCCCCTCTGAGTTGATTGACCCCACCATTAAGCTGGGACTTTGAATCAAAAGCTCCCCTTCAAAGCTTACCTTTAGCTGCACATCTTTTAAGGGGAGCCCCACTGTACCCAAGCGATGGAAACTGGGACCATTTAAAGCTACATTAGGTCCAGCCTCTGTAAGACCATACCCATCAAGAATCGGGTTCTGTACAAAATGGGCCCACTTTTGGGCGACGGCTTTGGGCAGTACATCTCCACCGCAATCCCAAATCCTCACTGTTCGGAGAAGCGCCCTCTGTTCGGGATTCTTAAACAACCAACTTAGGAGCAACGAATAGAGTTGTGGAATACTATGAAAAGAGGTCGCTTTTAACGAAGAGATAACTTGGCAAATATATCTCGGGGAGAAGCGATCTATAGAGATGAGCTCTATAGATTGCTCTTTTGCTAAATAATATAAACTCAATCCGTAACTCGACCAAAAAGGCAAAGTAGATACAGCCCTGTCATTACCGAGATATCCCATCCGATCTGTAGTCGATCTGATTTGATGCTCAATCCCTTTTTGGCCCCAACAGATGTATTTAGGTTTACCAGAAGTAGTTCCGGAAGAACGGACTACAAGAGCTGCTTCTACAGGAAGAGGCAATGGGTGGAGAGAAATTTTCTGAATTTCTATCTCCCCCTTCCCCTTTTCAAAAAGGAGATAGTGCAAAAAAGAATAAATTTTTTCTCCTTTTGGTTCGACGCTTTTACAGAGATTAACCCCGATTCCACCCACCTGGTCACAAGCCCCTAACATCACAGCAAAGGAGAGGTTTGTTTTCGCTTTCATCCCAATCGTGACCCCACTTATAGCGCCCTGATCGGATAATTGAACAGCTAAACGGTCGACGATAGAGGCGAAGTTGGAAACCGGCTCGTTATTTAATCTAATTTTAAGCATGTGAGGGGATATCTTGAAATGGATCTACTTTGATTTTTACAATAGAAATTTGTTGGTTTAGATTAGCGACATAAGATTTTTCTAGGGCCCCTTTTAACTCCTCTTCCGTTTCTGGATCGGAATAGAAGGCCCCTATTTCGTTGGCGATCCTTTTTAGGTCCTGACATCTATCAAATCGGCACCCCACTTTTACCCCCTCTTTACTCTGCGCTAACTGAGGCCATCCAAACCCACCGTTATCAATCACAAAAAAAGAAATTCCAATCCGAAGAGAAGAAGCTGTATATAAAATGGGGTGTCCAAATTGAAATCCCCCATCGCCAATTACACAGAGAACGGGAACATCGGGTCTGGCCAATTTCACCCCTACAGATAATCCCATTGATAAGCCAAGCCCCGTCTGTTCCCCGGGGACAAAAGATTCTCCAGGCCAATTCAACCGATAAACAGGAGAAAAATAGCCCCACATATCCTGCATCCCATTTTCTAGAACTATGACCTGATGAGTCCCATAGATCCGTTGAAGGTGCGAATATAAACACCTAATCGGATGTTCCTGAAACGAGATGGGTTTTACCCAGTTGTCATACTGTTTTTTCCTCACCTCTTTAATCCGATCTAACCAATCCCCTTTTCCTGATAAAAGATCCCCCTGTTCCATCTTTTGAAGGATCGTTTGTAATCCCAATTGAGCATCTCCGATAAGCCCTAAAGAAATGGGTAGGCTTTTCCCAATTACTTCTGAATCTTTATCAAGTTGAATAACCTCTTTCTCTTCTAAGATCTCCTTCACGCCTATAAGTGCTGTCTCTTCTAATTGACTCCCCACAACAAAAATTAGATCGGCCTCTTTCAAGAGAAGGTGGCCTGGAGAAGTGAGATATAAACCCAGCATCCCCCCATATTGAGAATGGTCTTCGGAAATGGCCCCTCTTCCTGCAGCGGTAGTAAAAGCTGCAGCGCCCCATTTCAAAACAGAAGCTAAAAATTCTTTTTTAGCCCCGCTAGAAATACACCCCCCTCCAGCAATCATCAAAGGGCGTTTAGCCTTTATAAATTTTGAAAAAGCCCTCTCTAGGCTGATCGGATCGGGAGACGATCTCAACTCTTTTATCTCAAAGCTATTAGAACTAAAAGAGGGGGTCTCCTCTACTAGATCATCGGGGATCTCTAAGTAAACAGGACCTTTTTTCCCATTCAAAGCGAGGTGAAAAGCCCTTTTTAAAGACCAAACAAGTTTTTCTGCAGCCTCGACCCGATAGCTCCATTTAGTGATCGGTTGCATAAATCCGATCGAATCAAACTCTTGGAAGGCCCCTGTCCCCTTTTTTTGCCGGGAAACTCCGTTTCCAATAATGACTAAAGGGGTTTGCGAAGAATAGGCCTCTAAAATTCCCATCGCCGCACTGGCAATTGCAGGACCAGAACTTGCCACGTAAACAGCGCACCCACCCTTTGCTTGAGCATATCCTGTAGCTACCGCAAATCCTACCCGCTGATCCCGAACAGGTATAACTTTTATTTTCCCCAAAAGTGTCGCTGCTTCAAGCAACCCATTCCCCTCACCCACCATTCCAAAAATGGAGTCAATTCCCCACTGCTCTAATAGGAAAGCGTAAATTTGCCAAATCGATCTCATCGGATAGCTAAAGTAAAGTTTTTTAAGGTGTTTATATAGGGAAGATGTTTTAAAACTATCGACTCTTCAACTCCAAAATCGATAAAGCAAGCGATCTCATCTACCCCCATTTGAGTAAAAACCTCAATTTTTTCTAAACAATCTTTAGGGGAGCCAAAAAGCCCGCTTTGTTGAATATATCGCTCGGTAGCAAGGTCTAAGATCAACTCTAACTCTTCCTCATTATTCTTTAGATCTTCGTTTTGGCTTAGCTCTAAAGTTAAAGCCGTTTTTAGATAGTTGCGTAAAGGGTCGAAAACGATTTGGCGAACACTTTCCATATCCTCCCCTAAAAAAGTATGCAACATGAGTACGACATGAGGTTTAGCATTAGGAAAATGGGCTATTTTTTCTCGATAAAGGGCCAATTTTGATCCAAGTTGTTCCACGCTTTGATTGAGAAGATGGGTCAAAACACCCACTTTTTGCTCACCTGCTAAAATATAGGTATGGGGGTTTCCAGACGCTGCGAACCAAATAGGAATTTCTTGTTGAAACGGTTTCGGATAAGTTTGAATAGGAACAGCCTTTTTATCTCCCGTCAGCGCCTCTACAGATTCCCCTTTCCAAAGCTTTTGAATCATAGAAAAAGAGCTCAACATCACCTTATGACGATCTTGAAAATGGGCAGGTGCAAAAACAAAATCTTGAGGATGCCATCCTGATGCAAAGCAGAGGCCTATTCTCCCCTTAGAAAATTGATCGAGTAATGCCCACTCTTCGGCGACTCTTATCGGGTGATGGAGAGGAAGAACTACACTTCCTGCCCGAATTTGGATCTTTGTCGTGATCATAGATAGGGCTGCGCTTGTCAAAGAGGGGGCAGGAAAAGAGGCTCCAAAATTCGAAAAATGCCTCTCCGGTGTCCAAATAGCAGTGAACCCATTTGAATCTGCAAAACGGGCCGCGTCCCATAATAATTTATATGGTTCGGAATCTCTGGAGAGGGTTTCGTTCGAGAAAAAGAAAAGGCTGAATTGCATAAGAGCTTTCTTCAGAGAACGAATAAAGATCTATCAATGAGTAGATTATTGTCAAAAGAAAACCCTCTCCGAAGATTCTCCAAATTTCTTTTCCCAATAAGAAGTATGTGGTAGCCTATTTGAGGTTTTATACTTTGGTTTCTATGCGTAGTCTCAATCCATGGCCTTTTTTCCCTTCTAATCTTGAGCCTGCTGTGATTAGGTCGCTTAGCATCCAATTCATTTTGCAAACTCTCATCGACTCTTTTGATCTATTGCAAGACCTCCAGATCTCTACCCCTCTCCAGTTACAAGGGGCGAATCTTAAAGAGGAGATCCTCTGTGTCTCAAAAGGGCTCGAAAAATTTTACCAGTTCTCCATCGACCACTCCTTGACGCAAAGGGGTAGCCTCCTGGACAAACTTTGCTTTTATTCTGAAATCTTGCTGCAAGCGTCTCAGGTGAACGATCCTGAACTGATTGTTATCATGGAAGAGATGAGAAAATCGATCCTCCTCATCAAATCGAAAATGATGCTTTGGAAAAAGATGCCGGGCCGTTCCCCTTTACCAGAGATGCTCCAACACCTGATGCATCTCTATACAGACCTTTCTGAAAAGCTGTGCCACTTCTTTAAAATTTTCTCCCCCTTTCTCAAAGAGGCGAGATCGGATGAAAATGTCCTCATCTATCTCATCGAAAATAAAGAGAAGATCAATAGATGCCTTGGAGAAAGGTATATCGAAAATCTCTTGCAAAGTTTCTTCCCAGCCGGCCATGATCAGTTGCGGGCCGCAATCCATGAAGGGTATACCCGTAGAGGCTTTACGAGCTTTCTCTCTTCGGTAGAACCTCTCATCGACGAGATCCAATGGGAAACACCATGCCACTCTCCAACGAGAATTTAAATCTTCTAATCGAACACATCCGGGAGCAGGGCCCCTACGTCCTAGCCTCTCCAGAAGATGCAAATTATTTTAGAAATGCGATTCAAAAACCGAAAAATCTGCCACCTCCCCCTATTACAAAAATAGAGACAGTTTTTAAAGAACCTCTTTCTACTCCAAAAACAGAAGTTGGAACTCCTAAACCGGTTCCAATCCCTAAAGTGGAACGGAAGGTGGAGGCCCCAAAACCGGCACCGAAAGAGGAGCTCCCCCCATCCAAACCCTCCTTTGAACTCTCTTCTGTACGGAATGTCTTGTCAGTCGTCGCACCAGAACTGGCGATCCTCAATGAGATCCCAAGCGACGCCTCTGCAAGAAAAATTTCAGAGAGGTGGAAGACAAAAAACCAGAGTGCGCCCATCTCTATCCTGGTCTACCAAGAGCCCCCCGAGCAACGGCAGCTCCTCGAACAGATTGCAAGGGCTCTCGATGTCTATTACGGTCCAGCCAAAATTGTCCATGCGGAAGGGATCGAAAAAGAGAAACAGTGGGGCGCTTTTCTCTCGGTGGCCGATCTGAAATTGGTCGTTGTTTGCGACTATACCCTCTGGCAATTGAGCGGTCTTATGCAGTTCTATAAAGAAGTACATGCCCAAGGGGTGAGGGTCTTAGGGAACGTCCCGATCCTCCTTCTGCCCGACTTGTCCCTCTATCTGAAAGATGCTCTCCTTAAGCGCTCTTTATGGAAGGCCCTGTGTCAGAAACTTTCGTAGAGGTCCTCCTCGATCAAAATCTCTCCAAACCGCTCGATTATGCGGTCCCCCCCCATTTCCGCGTTGAAGTGGGAATGAGAGTGGAGGTCCCTTTAAAATCGACCTTCAAGCAAGGGGTGATAGCGAAAATCAAACAGACAAGCGAATGGAAAAGTGTCAAACCGATCTCCCGCGTCCTTTCCGCCGAAGGGGAACTTTCAGAACCCTTATGGAAACTCGCCCATTGGATGGCGAAATACTACTGCACTCCCCTTCAGCGGGTCCTTAAAGCCTTCATCCCCGTCAATGTCCGGAAAGAGGTGAAAGAGAAAACGCAAATCTTTTTAAAACTCCTCCTCACCCACGATGAGTGTATCAAAGCGATAGAGACATTGAGGCTTAAAAACCCCCTCCAAGCCACCGCTCTCGAACAGATCCTTAATAGCCCGAAAGGGGCTTATCTCGCCGATCTCGATGTCTCCAAGAGCGCCATCAATAGCCTGATCAAGAAAAAATGGATCTCCTCTATCCTGGTTAAAACCGGAGACGATCTCCTTTTGGAAGAGGAATTTTTCCCCAGCTTCCCTAAAAAACTGAATGAAGAGCAGAAAAATTGCCTCGATGCGATTTGCAACTCATTAAATACCCATAAATTCGCTACCCACCTCATCTACGGCATTACAGGAAGCGGTAAAACCGAAGTCTATATGCAGGCGATCGCCAAAGCGTTAGAGCAGAACAAAACAGCGATCATGCTCGTCCCTGAGATTTCCCTCACCTCTCAAACAATTGAACGATTTAAAGCCCGTTTCTGCGAAAAAATTGCCATCCTCCATCACCGACGGAGTCTTGGAGAGAGGACAACCGCTTGGGAAGATTTGCGGAAAGGGGAGGCAAAACTGGTCATCGGAGCCCGCTCTGCAGTTTTTTGCCCCGCGCAAAACCTCGGACTCATCATCGTCGATGAGGAGCACGACAGCTCCTATAAGCAGAGCGATGAGATCCCCTGCTATCAAGGGAGAGATGTCGCCGTGATGAGAGGCCATCTCGAAAATTGCGTCGTCCTCCTCGGAAGCGCCACCCCCTCTGTCGAATCTCGCTATAATGCCCAGATCGGAAAATACCATTTTCATCAGCTTAAAAGCCGGGCCACCTCAGCGCCCCTCCCGAGTGTCAAAATCGTCGACATGAAAGAGACCTTTGAACGGGCAGGAGGCTTCACCCATTTTTGCGAAGAGCTCCTCAACGGATTAAAAAAACGGCTCGAAAATGGGGAACAGACCCTCCTCCTACTCAACCGGCGCGGCTACCACCGGATGCAGGTTTGCAACAGCTGCAGACACGTGATCAAATGCCCCCACTGCGACCTCTCCCTCACCTTTCATAAAGAGGCGAACTCTCTCCAGTGCCACTTGTGCGACTACAAACAGCCTTCCCCTAAAAAGTGCCCCAACTGCGACACTCCAGAAACACTCCAATTCCGTGGCTTTGGGACCGAACATGTAGAAAGGACTCTCCACGCCATTTTCCCCGAAATCCGGACCCTCCGGATGGATCGGGACACCACCTCAAAGAAAAATAGTCACGAAGAGATGTTTAAACAATTCCGCGCCCACAAAGCGGATGTACTTATTGGCACCCAAATGATCGCAAAGGGGTTCCACTTCCCTTCAGTCACGCTCGTCGGGGTCCTCAACGCAGATGCGACACTCAGCATCCCCGATTTCCGCTCCCCTGAACAGGTCTTTCAACTCCTCACCCAAGTTGCAGGGCGTGCCGGCAGAGCAGAATTGCCCGGAGAAGTGATCATCCAAACCTTTCTTCCCGATCACCCAACGCTCCACCTCGCAGCAGCTCAAGATTACCCCACCTTCTACACCGCCGAAATTGAAGAGCGTAGCCGTTTTTCCTACCCTCCGTTCTGCCATTTGATCAAGCTCCTCTTCTCCGACTCCAATGCCGACACCGCCCAAAAACAAGCTGAAGCGGCCCACCAAAAGCTAAAAACTCTCCTACAACCACCGGTAGAGATCCTCCCCGTCATGCCCGCTGGCCACGCGAAGATCAAAGATAAGTTCCGATTTCAATTTCTTGTGAAGGTATTTAAGATGAGCCAAGTGGTAGATCATTTGAAAGATCTACCGGGCGCGAAAGTAGACGTCGATCCGATATCGACCTTTTTTTAATCTTGGGGAGGTTCCCGATCAGGTAGAGAAAAAACCCCCGCCACTGTAGCTCCAATAATCGAGAGACAAATCACAGACGTCCAAGTCAAAGGGACGAAATCCTTGGCAATATTATTCATGATAGTCGATAGACCCATTGCACTGATCTGAGCTCCCACATCAATCGCTAATCGATCCTCATATTCCATCTGAGCTGTCGTTAACCTAGTTCCATAAGCAAAGAGAAGAATAGAAGAACAAACCCATAGACCGATTGCTAATCTTGACGCTTGAAACCTCAAAGGCATCGCAATGATCATCCCTCCCACAATAAGAGTTCCGACGCCAACAATCAGCGCATTGACAACGAACCGCTGAAAAATTTCCCCGATTCTGCTTAAAGGGCTAGAGATCGCATCTAGAGGAAACCGTTCTCCACATTTGAATATACAGGTCACTTTTCTAGAGGCTTTATAATAGTTACCCATGCAATTGGTGTGGACACGATGCATTTCACCGTAAGATCCCCCATGCTTTAACGTGGGCTGAATCCCATCAAATTCATCATGGCATATACCACACTTTTGCGCTGGTTGAATAGCCATTGATTACCCCGTTATTAAAATAAAGGCCCCTATTTTACTGTTATTTCTCTTTTTTAAACAACACGGGGACGATTTGGTTTATATTTGGATAGAGTCCCAGCAAACAACCCCGCAATAGCTCCATTCACTAGCATAGCCCCTGGGATAGTGGAGGTGCAAGCCCATGTAATTAAAGGAGCCATCGCGACTCCAACGAGACACCATTCAAACTCGAAATGGATCAGCTGTCCCGATTTTCCAGCGAGAAGAACAGCTGCAGGGAAAAGTATATATAATGCCTGTAATGAGGCATTTGGATCAGGAAACAAAGGGATTAGAGCTCCTGATAGGGCGCTTACGCTTCCAGCAAAAATCGCATTCATCTTAAATTTTTTGAAACCCATTTTCGCCCTCTCTGTCCAAGAGGTGAAGTCTTTAAGATTAAAGTGGGCCCCACATTTGTAAATACAGGTCGCATTTCCTTGGCTCAAGTGGTACTGTCTGACGCAGCTTCTGTGGAGGCGGTGCCTCTTACCAAACGGTCCTGAGTGCTCAATGAACGGGTTTTCTAGACAGAATTTTTCAAGGCAGATCCCACACTCTTTTGCCACTCTAACTCCCATAACTCTCCTCTTTTAAAATAAAGGGGTAGAATCTTATTTAAGGGAGCATTTTTAAACAATCAGAGCTTTTAAAAGCTTCTAAGAACTACTGGAGCCACTCTTTTTGCTGTAAAAGAGCCTGTTCTACAAACATCTCTTCCCCATAGACGCAGAGGCACCCCAGCTTTTTTGCTGCAGCTAAAAGGGGGGTCTCTTTCGGGTGATAAACTACATCCATCACTATTGCACCAGGCAGGATTGGAGGGACGGTCATCGACTTAGGCGGCACCGTGTTGACTAAAACATCATATGGATGTTGGGACAACTCATCAAGCCCGTACCCTTCACAACTGAATTCAAGGGCCAGTTTTTTTGCGGCTGTTGCCGTTCTATTAAAAACTGTAACTAGGGAGCCCCGCTTCTTCGCTTCAAAAGCAATCGCTCGCGCTGTCCCTCCTGCACCAAGAATCGCGAGCCGTTTCCATTTTACAGAGGTGTGCTTTTCCAACGCATTGAGCGCCCCAGGTGCATCGGTATTGGTTCCGATCGATTCCCCTTTTCGGAAAGAGACTGTATTGACCGCCCCGATCGATCGGGCGATAGGGGTCACCTCATCCATTTCTGAATAGACCACCTCTTTGATCGGAGTGGTCACACTCAAACCCCCAAAGGGGAGTTTTCGGATCAGCGTAAAAATTTCCCTCACCTCAATGCCTCTGACAGACATTTTGATGTAGACCGCATCGTGTTGAAATCGGGGGTTATGGAACAGGTGGCCTGGACTTTGTTCTATCGGATCGCCGATTAGAGAGTAGATGAGCGTCTGAGGTCCCAATTTTCGGTAATGAAACGTCTCGAGAAGGGTCTTCAGGCTGTAGCGGTGGAGCTCAGGATCTTCATAAAGCCCCGCATAGTTGAGGAGGCTCCCCACAATCGGTGCAATGACCCGCGAAGGCTTCCCAAACTCCCCTAACGACATGACCGAAAGGGGCTCTCTCGACTCACGGGCAAAAATCATCAACCTCAGCATGTCGGCGGTGCAGTTCGCCCTCAACGCCATTTTATAGATGGCAAAATGGGGATTTTTCATCTTTTCAAGGAGCCCTTTAAGGTCGACAGGAGTCTCTTTGAAATTGTGGTAGGAGCCGATCAGCTTCACTTTAGGGAATTTTTTAGCGATCCGTTCAATAAAAGTGGGATCAGTATCGGCCTCCAGATCGCAATATTCGGGTTCAAGCTCTAGGAGTTTTTCAATTTTTTCTAACCGTTTTTTTTCCGGTATATCGAGAGCGCCCCCCTCCCCTTTTTTCCGCAGAGTAAAAATGGAGGGGTAGGGGGGTTTTTTCTGAATTTCAAAATGGTCAAGCCGGAGCTCAAGGAGGTCTACCAAAGGGGCCACCTGATCGATCTCTTCCGGATTCGTGATACTACCAACAAGCATTTGCAGTTTAGATTAGAATCTTTCCCCATTTTTGCAAACACTTGCCTAAAACCTCCCGAAAGAAGTAACTTTATCACCTAATACACATTGAGAATTGCTATGCCCTTTCCTGTTCCTGACTACCATAACCACGAAGAATTTCAGAACCGCACCCGAAAACTAGCTGAAATACGGGCTTTAGGGGTCGATCCCTACCCCCCTAAATTCGTTCATACGCAGAAAGCGGCTCAGATCATTCTCGAAGCAGAGGGGAAAGAGGTTGGCCATCATGACGATGCGGCGGCGGGCAATACCCAGCATGTGTTTGTTTCAGGGCGCCTCGTCCTATTTCGCGCGATGGGGAAAAACGCATTCGCTCATATTCAAGATGAGACGGGGCGTATCCAAATTATGTGCAATCGGGATTTGACTAAAGTCCAAGGATTGACCCCCACTGAAGAGATAACACCGATTAAATTCATTGAGAAAAAACTCGACCTCGGGGACATCATCGGCGTCGAAGGGCATCTGTTTAAAACGCAAAAAGGGGAACTCACCATTTTTGCTAAAACAGTGACCCTCCTCTGTAAATCGCTCCTCCCCCTCCCCGACAAACACTCAGGGCTAGCCGATAAAGGGGTCCGCTACCGGAAGCGTTGGCTCGACCTAATCACCCACCAAGAATCGCTCGAAAAATTCAGGAACCGTTCTCGGATTCTCCTCGCGATCCGGAACTATTTGGAAGAGCGGCAGTTCGAAGAGGTGGAAACACCCGTTTTACAAAACACCTACGGGGGAGCCCAAGCCCGCCCCTTTACGACCCACCTCAACGCTCTTGATCAAGATATGTTTTTGCGGATTTCTCTGGAGATCCCCCTAAAAAAACTGATTGTCGGAGGGATGCAGAAGATCTACGAAATCGGCAAAGTGTTCCGCAATGAAGGGATCGACCGGACCCACAACCCTGAGTTCACCATGCTCGAGGCCTACGCTGCAGGGTGGGACTACCATGACATGATGGACTTCACAGAAGGCCTTTTTGAAACGGTCGCCCTCAGCCTCTTTGGCGACACTAAAGTGCGCCTCACTCCCGAAGGGGAAGGGACCGCCTATGTGATCGATTTAAAAGCCCCTTGGAAACGGCTCAGCATGAAAGAGGCGATCAAAGTCTACGGGCACCTCGACGTTGATCAAATGTCTGAACAGGAGATGAGAGCTCGCCTTTTAAAAGAGACCCACATCGACCCGAAAGGGGTCCACAACGCACCACGGGGAGCCCTCATCGCGATGCTCTTTGAAGAATTTGCAGAAAAGCACCTCATTCAACCCCACCACATCATCGACCATCCGATCGAGACCACTCCCCTTTGCAAACTCCACCGGGATCCCGTACTAAGAAAAGAGGGATTCGTAGAGCGATTCGAGAGCTTTATCTTAGGCCGGGAGATGTGCAACTCCTATTCTGAACTCAACGACCCAGAACTCCAGCGGAAACTCCTTGTCGATCAAGCAGACAAAAAAGAGAAAGGGGACGTAGAGGCGAATCCACTCGATGAAGAGTTCTTAGAGGCGATTTGCCAAGGGATGCCCCCCACAGGAGGCGTTGGCGTTGGGATCGACCGGCTCGTGATGCTCTTCACCAATGCAGAATCGATCCGCGATGTCCTCTTCTTCCCGCTCATGCGTCCAGAAGACCATTAAGAATAGTTAAATATTTCATCGATTTTGTCGATTATTTTCCCCTCTTTTAGCGGGCTCATATACAAAGTTGATATGAACTCCGCCAAAAAAACCAGTAAATCGATCAAAAATTCATTGGGGAACACCCTATCATCTTTAGTTCAAGAACTCGAGATGACTCATGGGCTCATGACGGTTTTTAATTGCTCATTTAATTTTTTTTCTATAGACCGATCTAGACAGATCTCCTGTATTATCCGTGTGATTTTTGCATCCGTCGCGGCTGCTTTTTCTCTCGTTTCTGAAATGGCATATTTACTGTTTTCAACTCCTTGAACTAAGAGATGGATCGCGCTTTGGGTGTTGAGTATTTCTAGAGAGGGGTCACTACCAGATGGAGCCCTAAGCTTACGGAGGGCCCGTTGTACGGTTGCTGGATTTTCCAGACACTTTAATTGGCCTTGAAGACGGGCTAATTTTTTCTCTCGGTTCCTCAATTCGTCGCGAAAATTAAGGATATCTTCAGAATGGTTTATTGCCTCTGCCTGTTTTGTGCGTAATTCTTCTCTCAACCTGTTTAAATCTCCCGCAACAAGCCGAAGATCGAATTCTATCTGCTGTTTTTTTTCTAAACGCTCCTGGATGAATCCATTGATTCGGTTGTGAAGGAGGTGGGGTGGCTGATTTGAGAAAGCTACAGGGACAGGTATCGGATTTGAGAGATTTTCTGAAGGCGCTCTATATGATGAAGAGGGAGATTGAGTGGACGAAAGGT
>CAYWDE010000007.1:0-23019 GCA_964456885.1 uncultured bacterium
AAAGAGCTTTTTGAAGGGGTTGAACGCTTTAAACAGAAACTGGACTCTTATCGTAGAGATCCTTTTGCGCTCGAAACTTTATCAAAACCTTTTGCCCTCATTGATCACCTCAAACCAAACACAGACGGGATGCAGGCCGCACTCCGTTTTTGGACTGAGGAAGAGGCGCGAAAAGATGTGGTCTTCCAGCCAGGAGACGGAAATTGCTGGCTCCATACAACCCTTTTAGGCCTTACCCATTTAAACCATTCAGAGCGTAGAGAGCATACCCCGTTAACACTCCGACCCCTTGTCATAGATTGGATCCAGGCTCATTATCAGAGCGATCAAACATTGAGAAATTTCCTTCAAGATTCATTAGAGGCTCATAAATTTAAAGTGGCCCAAGCTTTACAACAGGAATTAGAAAGTTTAAACAACTTATTGACTGAAAATTTCATTCCAGAAAACGAAATTTCTAATGCAATAGCACGGAGGGAGGAGGTGACTAAATCTCTGACCGTTGCCAATGAATTAACTCTGAATGATTATTATATATATATCAGGGAAGATCGCTCTCATGGCAGTCAAGCGGAACTCTATGCTATATCGAGGATATTCCGCGTCAATATAGTGATTTGGAGAGAGGTGGCCCCTTCTGCTGAATTTCGGAGAGGGCGCCTCACTAATGAATATGATGCCCCTTTCTTAATTGACAATCCTCAAGGGACAATTAATGTAGTGATGGCCCGATCAGGAGACCATTTCAACTATCGATTACCCCTCCGAAACGCCTCCTAAAAAGTTAGCTCAAAAGAACCCCAAAATCGACTGAAAACAAATCCGTTAACAGCTTCTTAGATTAAAATTCCCCCCACTTTTAATTTTTAAATCCTTTTTTAGAAAGTTATGGGATGGCCAATTTATCCCCTTAGATCGTATACTACAGCTGATAAAAGATGGATTCACCTATGCGTATTTGCTGGATATTCTGTTTGATCGCCCCTTTTCTCTATAGTGGGGAAACGGATGATGAGGCCCTATTTTTACGACGGATTGCCGACTTTTGGCAAGAGGGGGAATACCAGATTGCAAAAACGCAAATGGAAGAGTTCATTGTCGAATATCCAGAAAGCCCTTTTTCTGATGCCCTCTGCGCAGCTCTCGGAGATCTTTTCTTGCGTGAAAAAAATTATTCAAATGCGCTCAACTATTACTCCCAAGTCCAGACCCCCGAATTCCTCCAGCGAGTTTTCCTAAACCGGATGCAATGCCTCTATGAAATGCAGTGGTACGCAACGCTTGCCGATGAGTGTGAAACCTATTTGCAAACCGAACAAAATCTCTATGTAAATTATTTTCTTGCCATCGCCCTTTACCAGCAATGCATCAACACCTCTAAAGAGACAGACCAAATTTCCAAACTCGCCGAACGGGCAAAGCCCCACTTTGAAACTTTGTACAAGAGTGAGTTTTCCAATGAGATCGCACAAGGCTACGCCCACCTTTGCTGTATCCTCAAAGATTATGTCAAAGCGACTGAGATCTATCTTCAGTTAGCCCAAAAAGATCCCGCCGTTGAAGAGGAGATGCTTTTCCAAGTCGCCCTCATCCAATCAGAATATGATAAGAACCTCGCTTTAGAGACGTTCCAAAAGATTGCAAAACTCGGCCAAAAAAGGGCGAAAGAAGCGGCGTATAACCGGATGGTTATCGCTTTTGAATTAGGCCGTTATGAAGAGGTCGCAAAAGGGGATATATTGAACCAAATTCCTCAAGATCGCACTGGAAGTGCCCGCCTTTTTATGGGACGGAGCCTTTTGCAAATGAGAGAGTATGAAGGGGCTGTTAAAGAGCTCAAAACCTACATCCAAGATGCGCCTATTTCTGAAACGCTCTATGCAGCTCTTCTCAGCCTCCTGGACGCCTCTTACCAATGTGCCGATTTAAGCTCCTTAGATCTAGCTATTGAAAAACTCCAAAACAGCTATCCGAACAACCCTGAATTGCCTAAAGCCTATTTCTCAAGGGCTCAAATCCTGAAGAAAACAGAGCGGTTTTCTGAAGCGAAAGAACAATTGGAAAATCTCCTCACCCAATTCCCCTCTTTTCCCCAAAAGGCTCAAGTGGCTTTTGAGCTGACCCATCTCGATTATAAAAACAAAAATTGGGTCAGCTGCTATGAGAAAGGGCTTAAATTCCTAAATGAATTTGCGCAGCATGAACTTTCCCCTTTCGTCTGGAGATATTTTGTCTCCTCTTCTGCGGAAATAGCGGCTCTAAATGGAGAACACCGGCAACAGCTCCTTTCAGATCTTGAGCTTTTTCTCAAACTTCCCTTATCCGATCCTGAGAGAAATGAGTGGCATCTGCTCCTTGCAAAAACCCATTATGAACTGCGCCAATATGAGCAAGCAATGGGCTCCTTGGAAAAGCTAGATACGCCTAACGCAAAACTCCTCCTCGCCCTTTGCTATCGGGACGGCTATAAAGAGATCGGACATTTTTGCGAACTCGCCGAAGAGGCCCTCGCCAAAGGGGCTAACTTAGTCGACCCAGGGCAAATTCACGCCTCCCTCTACAATGCCTATTTGGAAATCTCCCAAATAGAAAAAGGGGCAGCTCATCTCTATGAAGCCTTTATGGGAAAAGCTGAGATCAAAATAGAAAACCTCCTCTGGCTAGCCAATTTTTATTTCGAACAGCTCCTAGAAAATGAGGGGAATTTCATCTTAGCCGCACGAACAGCTTCTCTTCTAGACAAGTGCAGAACCTCTGCTAAGGATATCTATCTCGAACCGATCCTTTGCAAGCAGGCTAAAGTCTACTCTATTCTCGGAAGAATCGACGACGCGATTGCACTTCTGGAATCGCTGACCGATCCAAGCAACGACGCGCAGCTTCTCCTTGCTCAAAGCTATGCCAAGAAAGGGCTGATCGATTCCGCCTCTACACTTTTCGATGCGATTGCCCTCTCTTGCGGCACAGGGAGATCTCCCGTTGGAGCTACAGCAATGCTCGAAGGATCGAAGCTGAAACTCACGCAAGACAATCCGAATCGGGTAGAAATTGCGACCCAATTGAAAAATTTAGTCCTTCAGAAAAATTTTGAAGCGGAGCCCCTTTATCTAGAGGCAGCTTTAGAATACATATCTCTAGTTGCCAAAGAAGACTCGGCCAAAAAAGTGACCCTTTTGCAAAAAACAAAAGCCGATTTTGAAGAGACAAAAGATCTCCTCTCTAAGGATTATCACGCAATGCGGAAACAATCCCCTAAAAAAGATCGGATTTACCAAGGCTATATGAAATTGATCGATGCGGAGATTCTCGCTACCCAAGGAGAAATGGACGAACCGAATCAAAAAGACTTGAAAGCAAAAGCAAAAGGCCTTTTGCTGGAAATTATGAATGAACCTGTTGTCGCCTCTCTAGAAGAGCGGGTCCGAAAACTTTTGGCTGATGAAACATAAGACACTAAGTAGCTGTTTTGCCCTCTCCCTCTTCCTCCATTTGGCGGCTCTCTTCTGTTTTCAAAGATACTCTGTCTGGTTCTCCTCTTCCCCCACAGAACAGCCAGCAGAAAACTGGCTGAGTTTAGTAGATAAAAAAGAGAGGGACCAAATTCTCAAAACTGCCTTTGAACCCACAAAAGCACCTCTCGATGAAAAAGAGAACTCCCTACAACCCCAACAAGAAGAGCTCTCCCCCTTTGCCCTAAAAACCCCTTTCCAAGCCAAAGACCCAGAAGAAAATCCGATTTTTTTCCAATTTCCGTTCCCCTTTCATGAGCCTCTAGTTTCAAATCCTCTATTGCCCAGTTTTTCCGTTCCGAGCCAATCGTTTAATCTTCTTGATCACTTGCCAAAAGACCTGATCATTCCGGCTCCCTCTAGGCAAACTCAACAGATGTTTTCCCCTCTTAAAACCGACTCCACTGTCCGATTTGCAGCAAAACCTCCGGCACTCCCCGAGACAGCCCCCTCGTCTCTTATCACCTATCCGACAGAGATCGATTTGGATTTAAGCGGCGCGCAAACAGCAGGAAAAGCTCCCACTCTGATCCCCATCCCGAATCTCCCTAAACTCCCCACATTGGCAGAACTAGAGACCTCCTCTTACTCAGATTCTTTTGATACAGATCTCGTTTTTTTACCCCGGGAAGAGGGGAAAGGGTATATTTTCGCCCTCACCTTAATCCCAAGACCCGATCTCCATTTACCCAAACTGAACCAAAACATCACCTTTTTAATCGATAGAGCCAACTCGATCCAACAAGGGCGTCTCACATCGACAAAATCGGCGATCCACAAAGTCCTTGAGGAGCTCTCCCCTGAGGACAAATTCAACATCATCGCCTTTGATAGTAAAATGGAAAAAATGTCTCCCCACTCTCTCCCTTGCACAGGGAAGTCCTACACGGTAGCTGAAGAATTTTTAGAAAAAATCCAATTGGGCAGCTTCTTCTCCTCAAGTGATCTCTATCGCCCTCTCTTTCTCACTGTCCCTGGGCAAATGGAACCTAACGCAATCCATACGGCGATCCTCCTTACAGATGGGGAGACGCTCTCTAAGAAAGGGGCTCACAAAAACCTCCTCTACGACTGGACCCAATTCAATAAAGGGAAAGTCACCCTTTTTGTCGTCGGTCTCAACGATCCCCAAATGGCGGCACTCGACGCAGTCGCTTCCCTCAATAGGGGAAAATTGATCAACGCTGCCTCTAACCGCGGACTTAAACGGAAGCTCCTTAAACTGGTCAAAACGATCCAAAATCCGATTGCGAAAAACCTCGCCTGCCATGCTATCAGCAAATCTCCCCAGGCAAAAATCAACCTCTACCCAAAATCCTCAGAGATGCCCCATCTCTATCTCGATCAACCCTACGTGATTTTAGGAGAGACTGACACCCTGGACGACTTTATCCTTTTTGTTCAAGGACACTTAAAAGATCGGTGGCTCAACGTGAAAAAAACGGTCTCCTTCCTCACAGCGCGTAAAGGGAATAAATCGCTGAAACAAGAACTCGCCTTCCAACATGCGTACCACCTATATGAACAGTATGTAGTCGATCAAAATCCGAAACACATCGCTGACGCCAAAGCCCTTCTACAACCTTACGATTACCCAGTAGCTTTTCAATGACCCTACGCATCATCGGCGGCGTTTTTAAAGGCCGCCCTCTTAAAGCCCCGAAAACAAACTCTACCCGTCCCACACAAGGGATGCTTCGAGAAGCGATCTTCAATATCTGCCAAAATGAGATCGGAAACGCCCATTTCCTAGATCTTTTTGCTGGAAGCGGTGCGATGGGGCTCGAAGCGATCAGTAGGGGAGCCTCCCACGCTGTTTTTGTAGAACAAAATAGACAAGCGATCACCTGCATTAAAGAGAATATCTCCCTTCTTCAAGTGGAAAAACAGACACAAATCATCCCCACTGATGCGGCCCGCGCCTTAACAATCCTTGCAAAGCAATATTCCCAATTCGACATCATCTATATCGACCCACCTTACGACACCCCTTTTGACCCAACACCTCTAGTACCCCTTCTCAAACCAGAAGGGATCCTCTTCCTAGAAGAGAGGCATCAGCCCAAAAAGCCGCATAAGCCGATTGAAGTGGCAGGACTCCACTTAAAAGATACGAGAAGATTTGGGATTGCGATTCTCTCTATTCTTTTGAAAACTTCCAACACCGATGGATCTTCGGATCGTGGAAGTCAATAGGGAGCGTTTTTTTAGAGATCTCTTGGAGAGAATAGGCGGGGAAAAGGCGATCGTTGAAAACGAACTTTCTCAAATTCGTACTGAAAAAGAGGACGCCACCCGGATTTAATAGAGCTAGCCCCTTCGCTAACAGATCGGGATAGTCGATCTGAACGTCGAACATCTGATCCATTTTTTTTGATCGGGAAATCGTTGGAGGATCGATGATGATCACATCGTATTTCTCCCTCTCTTCATCCAAAAATTTAAGGCAATCTTCTCTCACAATCGGATGGTTCTTTAACGAGATCCCATTGAGAAGAAAATTCTCCCTTCCCCAATCGGTATAGGTGTTCGACATATCGACGCTTTTTGTATAAACGGCCCCCTTCACTGCTGCATGGACGCTAAACGAGCAAGTGTAGGCAAAGAGATTCAAAACCCGTTTCCCATTGGCACAATTCGCAACAATTTGCCGCGTCTCTCGATGATCGAGAAAAAGGCCCGTATCCAGATAGTCCACTAAATTGACCCGAAAACGGACTCCATACTCGATCACGGTAAAAAATTCTTTCGACGTATCGGCTTTTTCATACTGCTGCATCTTCCCCCGTTTTACCCGGCTCCGCCAATAGATCTCTTTCGGATCGGCGCCGAACAGTTTTTGCAGAGCCTCTTCCACCTCTTGAACCAGCTCTTCTGGCGGCTCTGGATCTTCCCGATCGGGCGAAAAGTACTGTAAGCAATACTTACCTGCATAGAAATCGATTGCAAGGGGGTAGTGGTGCATCGCCCGGTCATAGATCCGGAAGCAATTTGTCTCCGTTCTTTTGGCCCATTTGCGGACATGACGGTACGTTTTGCGAATGCAATTAACGAAAGGGGAGCTTTTATCTTCCCCATCCCCAATGCTTGGAAGGACAATTTCTTCTAATAAACTCATTTTTTCGTCTATAGAGTACCAAACTAACGGAATAAATGCCGTCGAAAAATGGCTCTTATCCCAATATACCGTTCGCAATTCAATAATCACGAGCGGTATAAACAAAAACAATCCCATTAACTCATATTCAGTTAAATTTAAATATTTAATTAATGTATAATATTAATTTAACAAACTACAAACAAAGAGAATATTATGCCTATACATTCTATTTCTAATCCTCCACATGCTTCATCGTCTAAAAGCGTTGAGACGACTAATGGGTTTAAAGGACTAACAACCGCCGAAAAAGTGGCTAAATTTAGCGCCAAGTGTTTTGTCCTGATTGTAGCTTTAGTTGCAGGCTCAGCTTTAGGTTCTACTATGCAGCTTGGAGTGCCGTTTTTAGGGGCTGCGATCATTGGAGGGCTCTCTTTCACTATCGCAATGGGCTTTCTAGAAAAAATCGATGCCTTTTTTGCTGCAAGAGTTGCACAGCGAAATCAACTACCTAATGATAGCTTAGAGGCGTTATTGGGTAATGAGTAGATTTGAATGACCTGGGCAGAGTCGCCTCTGCCCAAGAATAAATGTGTAGAAACTATTTACCAGTTTTTTGTTTTTGCTGAGGTGCCGGTGCTGGTTGCGGCTTTTTCTCAGGCGCTTTGTTAGAAGGTGCAGCAGGTTGTGGTTTAACTGGTTGTTTGTTCATTATTTATCTCCTGGTTGGAAAGCGATTATCATCGCTCAATCCAATTTACGCTTTTCCCCAAAAAACAAAAGAGATTTTTAAAAAATAGCAATAAGAGATTAGAGCCCAATCTCTTATTGCTAAAAAAAATCAACGGAGAGTTTTGACTAACTCACCCTCTTCGTAAAGAGAAACGATCATAGAGCCATCCTGCTGGTATTTCCGTTTTTCCCCTTCGAGTTTATCGTAGACAAATGTTTGCTGAAGAAGGGGGGAGCCATCTTCATAATACTTGTTGAATTTACCGTGGCGGAGATCGTCTAGATAATCAGATTCAAAGACCAATATACCTTCCCCGTTCCAACTTTGAGCAAGTCCATTCAGTTTCCCCTCATGATAAGGGAAAATCGAGGCGATTTGCCCATTTTCATGGTAGGCTGTCTCTGGCCCCTCTTTGACCCCTTCAACATAAGCGATTGTCCGGTGTACCGATCCATTCGGGAAATAGTGGGCAACTAAACCATTTTGTTTGTCTTGATGAAACTCGATACTCATCCCCATTTTCCCATCAGGCATATAAATTTTTGCGATCCCCTCTTTTTTCCCTTCAATATAGGGGGTTTCAGCCATCTTCTTCCCTTCTTCAGAATACTCGACAACTAGCCCATCTATCTGATCATTTAAAAAGGGGGTCTCTATCGCCTTTATTTTCTCCCCTTTTCCATTCAGAGGATAAAAAACAGTTTGGAGACCTTGTTTTAAATTGTTTCGGAAATAGGAGATCACCTCTCTCCCTTCAGCTGTCTTTTCAAAGAATTTCCCGTCCAACTTCCCTTGGTTATAATTTGCCTCAACAGCCAAATGCCCCCCGTTATCGAACACCTGCTTTTTACCATCAAGGATCCCATTTTGAAATGAGACAATCCCCTGCAGTTTCCCTCCAGGATAGTAAGATTTTTCCTCTCCATGGAGCGCTCCTTGATCATTGTAAGTAAGAACATGGGCGAGCCGCTCTTCATCTTTCTGAAAAGGGGCCGATTTAGGATAATAGGTTTTATGCTCTCCGATCGGTTTCCCTTCTTTAAAAATCTGGACTGCTTGAACAGAGCCATCAGGATACCAGCTGAGCATCTCCCCATCCATCAGATCATTTTTAAAGGTTGTAACCCGTTCCGGTTTCCCATCCTTATAAAATGACTTATGAAGACCCTCTTTTCTCCCTTTATCGAATTGAAAGCGGCTCTTCAATTGATCCTTACTCCACCAAGCAAGGACAACCCCATTCATCAGATCTTCTTCAAATAACGCTTCAAATAAGAGATCTCCTTGATCGTCCCAATCTCTTTTCCACCCCTGCTTAATCCCAGCGACATATTCAACACGGGACTTCAGCTGCCCATTTTCATACCATTCGCTCTGAACCCCATCTGGACGATCCTCTTGGTAATACCCATCAATCTGACTATTCCCATTTGCATACCATTCGCCCCATTGACCTTCTTTGACCCCTTCTGAAAAATGGGATTTCCGAGCCAAAATCCCATTCTCATGCCACTCTTCATGGATCCCATCCCGCTTCCCATTCTTATAAAAGGTGGAAAGTTTGAGCTGGCCGGAAGGGTAATATTCTTTTTGCTCTCCCTCATATTCACCTATAACATAGTTGTACTCGGCTTTTGGGACTCCATTCCTATACCATTCAAAACAAGGACCATTTAGTTTGTCTCCAATTACGGAAAATTGGCGGGTTTTTTGCCCATTTTCGCTATATTCGACAACGGGGGTTAAAAGGGCTCCATCGGAACCAAATTCTGCCTGATAAGCGAGGCTCCCATTTGGATAGGTCCGATACTGTCTTCCTGAAGGGATCCCCTCTTTAAAAAAGCCTTCGCCTGCCAGAGTCCCATCTTTATGGAAAAGGTTTTCTTTCCCCTCTTTTTTCCCATTTTTATAATTCATCCGGTAACTCTCCGCCCCATTCTCATAGTAGCGGGTATGGAGTCCTACAGGGAGCCCATTCCGGAAATCGAGCATTTCCACCACGTTTCTCTTTTCGTCATAGACGATGAGAGCTGGGTTCTTCCCATCCCCATGTAATTCTCCCTCTTTAAATTGGCGCTGTACATTGAGCGCCCCTTCTGGGAACCAGTTAAAAGCGATCCCCTCAATTTTCCCATTTTTATGAGGATAGAGAGCCGCCTTGTTTCCGTTCAGGTGGTACTGGACGACATCTCCCTCTAAAAGCCCATTTTCATAAGAGGCCTCTTCTTTGAGTTTCCCATCTTCATAGTACGATTTAGCGGGACCTATTAAATTCCCTGCAGCGTAAACGACCTCGTTTTGGATCTGCCCATTGGGATAAAATGTTTTGCACTCTCCGTGCAATACACCAAACTTGTAGTGAGAGATTTTAGCGAGTTTCCCATCTGCAGAAAAATCGGCTCGAGCTCCATGAGGAACGATATTTGCGTTCCACTCTTTTGCAACGATCGATTCTGGATCGGCAATAGCCACATCCATTTCAACTTGAATGACATTATTTTCATGAAAAATCACTTGCTTAACGGGACGCTCTCCTCCGTTGGGGGTAGGCTCATAAAGGAGAATTGTTTGAGCATTCCCTTGAGGATAGGCTTTCACCACCTCATATCTCCAATTAGGCTGTTGCGCTTTTAGACTACTTGTAAAAGAGCCCGTATTTGACTGAGCCGCAACTAAAAAACTCATCCCATAAAAAAGGGTAGCGATCGCAATAAATAAATTTTTCATATGTAATTTCTCTCTTGAATATCGAGTATTAAGCCTAGGAGAAAAAAACTATTTTCTCAAGCATCTATCCATCGTTGGGATGGAGAGGCCCTAATTCCCCCCCCTCTTCCCTGAGGAAAAGCTCAGAAGTTTTCCACCGCTCTTTTCCCGCATCAGATTGAAAAAGGAAAACCCCTTCTGGAAATGTGTGGCCACTCGCAAAAAAATCAAAATTGAGCTCTTCTACTCTCTTCCCATTAAAAAAAATCTCCAACCGATCGAGATGCAGAGGGGGTAAACGTCTCCCTTCCACCTCTTCACATTTAGCCTCAAAGACCCACCCTTTTTCTTCTTTCTTTAATGTCCCTCTCCAATCGGCTTGCATAGAGATCGCCAATTTTTGAGAGACTTTAATCCGGGAGCGGAGCTGTTGCAATTCGGTTTGGAATTTTTTCTTCTCGATCGCTTTATGCATGCGTAAACCGACCACGCTACTCGCTATCGCAAGGAGCACAATCGCAATAAGCACCTCAAGAAGAGTGAAGGCTCTCTGCATCACTTCAGATCAGGGTAATTTTCAGAAGTGATCTCAATGTCTTTATTACCTGCTTTAGCTTTAATCTCGAATTTCTTGCCCCAGCCATCTTTAACTAGATTGTCGGGGTCTTTTGCCAACCCAGAATCTCTTAAACATTTTTCAGGATTCGCTATAATCTGATCGATGCTGACCCCTTCATCCAAACAGATGAGAAGCAAATCGTGCAGCTGCTCTTTCGCTTGTGCTGTTCTAAATCTCTTCCCCTTGTCTAGGGAGCCTTTCATATTGTAACCGATAGCTCCTGTAATCAGGGTAATCAGAAAAATCACGATCATGATCTCTATGAGAGTGAGTGCTCTTTTTTTCATTATTTTATTCTCCATTTAATTCGTTGCAAATGAGCTCACATCGGTCATCGGGAGGAGCACAGAGAGGAGGACAAATCCGATCACCGCACCGAGAATAAGGAGGAGAGCGGGCTGTGCAACTGCTGCAAAATGTGTGAGCGTTTTTTCTAGTTCTTCTTCATAAATTTGGGCGATCTGCTTCATCATAAAAGGGAGTTTTCCCCCCTCTTCGGCAATCGCAATCATCCGAGGGATCAGCGCCGGAATCAGCGGATTATTTTCAAACGTAGAGTGGATCGATTCCCCTTGCGCAATTTTTTCCTGCGCTGAAGCGATCACCCCTTCCAAAGCGGGATGCCTCATCACTCTTCTCGCTTGGTCAAACGCTTGAATGAGCGGAAGCCCCCCTTCTAAGAGGGTCGCAGCCGCACGGCTAAAGCGGACAAAAGCGACTTTGACAAAAAGTTGTTTAAAAAAAGGGAGTTTGAGGACGATGGAAAACATTTTTTCTTTCCACTTTGCAGACATGAAGGCGGTTACGCCTAAAGCGGCCATCCCGACAAACAAGAGGAGCAATAAACCTTTCGAATTGCAGGCGAATTCGCTTGCTGCAAAAACGATCCGGGTGAAGGGGTGGAGGGTACGTCCATCGAAAAGCTCTCTCAAAGAGGGGATCACATAAAAAAGGAGAGAAGAGAGGACGACAAGGCAAAAACTGCTTAGAAGGGCTGGGTAGAGAAGGGCCGCTACAATCTGCTTCCGCACCTGTTGCTGACGGGACAGAAGCTCTCCCATCTCATAGAGCGCTTCTGCTAAACGCCCCGTTTTTTCTGCGTTGCTGATCATCGAAATGTAGAGGATATCAAATGTTTGAGGGTGCTTCGCTAGACTTTGTGAAAAAGAGTAGCCGCTCCGGACGAGATCGCAAAGATTTAAGAGGAGACGATGGGGTTTTTGCCCCCGGTATTTTTCCTCCAACCCTGCTAGAGCCTCATAAAGAGGGAGCCCTGCTTGTAAAAGGCGGGCAATTTCCCGGGTGAGGTTCAATATATCAGACTTAGAGAGCCTCTCGCGCATCGCTTGATCGCCTAAAGCGGCAATCTCTAAAACGGCGATTTGCCGTCGGATCAGCTTAAGCTTTGCCTCCTGGAGGCTTTCCGCATCGATCGCCGCTTTATATTTCTTCCCCTTTTCAGAGACAGCCTTGTATTCGTAAAAAGGCATAGCACCCATCTTATTGATTAGGGACTATTTTGGCGGATCATCAATTGAAATTCTAGGGGGAATAATCGCTTCGGGAGCCTTTATCCTGTTCCTTGGTCGATCTTTGTGACGCGGAGGAGCTCCGCACTAGTCGTAAGCCCTTGAGTGACGAGGTCTACCCCTTCCTGGAAAAGGGTTTTCATCCCTTCAGCCAGAGCCACTTTTCTGAGCTCCTGCGCATCTTGGCTTTTGAGCACCTGCATTTTGATTCTTCCGCTCACTGGCATCAGTTCATAAATCGCCTGCCGCCCTTTATAGCCTGTCTCAAAGCAATGGGGGCACCCTTTCCCTTTATAGAAGGGGCCGTTCCCCTTCAGCCCAAGCTCTGAGAGCTCCTCTTCTGAGGGGGTGTATTCGACTTTACAAAAGGGGCAAATCTGCCTTAATAGCCTTTGCGCAAGAACGGCTAAGATCGACGAGGCGAGGAGATAGGGTTCGATCCCCATATCGGCCAACCGGGTAAGGGCAGATGGAGCATCATTTGTATGGAGGGTGCTAAGGACTAAATGGCCGGTTAAAGAGGCTTGGATTGCGATCTCGGCCGTTTCCCGGTCACGAATCTCTCCAATCATAATCACATCGGGATCTTGCCTTAAAATATGGCGGAGCCCCTTCGCAAAATCGAGTTCGATCTTTGGGCTGACATTCATTTGGGAGATCCCAGCCAATTTATACTCAACCGGATCTTCAACTGTGATAATATTGGTTTCACTACTATTGATCTCGCCAAGGGCGCTGTAGAGAGTCGTTGTTTTTCCGCTCCCAGTTGGGCCAGTCACTAGGACAATCCCTTCAGGTAACTGAACCATCTTCCGGAACGACTGAAGCACCTTTTGGCTCATTCCGATCTTATCCATCCCGAGGAGGATATTCCCCTTATCCAAAATCCGGAGAACAATCCGTTCCCCATAAACAATCGGCAAAGTGCTCACCCTGAAGTCAATCTCTCTCCCCCCATGGCGCAATTTGATTCTCCCATCTTGGGGAAGCCGGTGTTCTGCAATATCCATTTTGGACATCACTTTGATCCGGGTGAGGATTTGGATCTGGTACTCTCTCGGAGGGGCATGCCGTTTTTGGAGACAGCCATCGATCCGGTAACGGATTGAGAGCCCCTCTTCTGTCGGCTCGAAGTGGACGTCGGAAGCCCCTTGCTGAATCGCTTCGATGAGAATCGTATTCACCATCCGGATCACCGGATTTTGATCCGATCGCTCTAATAGATCGTACCCTTCGGCGGTCTCCTTCTCCTCTGAAACAGATCCAGTCTCTAAATCGCTAAAGAGCCGTTTGGTCTCATCCGCTTTTTGGTGATAGCACCGTTCAATCGCCGCTTCAATAAGGGGCTGGGGGCAATAGATCGGATTAATCGGTCTTCTTAAAAGGAGGCTTATCTCTTCAATCCCTTCAATGTCGAGAGGATCTGAGACAGCCACTGTGACCCCTTGCTCATCTTGTTCGATCGGCAAAAGGTGCTTTTGTTTGGCAAGGAGATAGGGGATTAGAGAAACTTGATCCCTAACTAAAGGGAAAGAGTTGATCTCATCAGTGGAGGGGAGGCCAAATTTCTCTGCAAGCGCCTTATTTTCATCCATTTTTAATACATATCAAAGAGGAGTTTGAGGCTCTGATTGAATAGCTTTTTCCGGCTGTACTCTTTCGCCTCATCGATGCAAGAGAGGAATTCGGGGATATCGCCAGCCCGTTTTTGGTATTCTTCTTGCCGTATTTGGCGTAAATTCTCCACAGGATCTTTCACAATCCGCGGGGTGATGAAGATAAACATCTCTGTGCTCACATCTTTCGATCTAGCCGTTCCAAACAATTTTCCGAGCCCAGGGAGATCTCCCAAGAAGGGGATTTTTTCCCTTGTATCCTCTTCGATCTGCTGCCTGAGTCCTCCAAGGATGATCGTCTCTCCATCTGCAACGCGGACCTGGTTTTGTACTTTGCGACGGGTCACTGGGGGACGGCTATCTACAGAGATGATTTTGGTCGTGTCGAATTCAAGGTCTGTATCTAGGGAGACAAAGCCGAGCCCCCCCTCCTCGTCGGGAAGATGGATCGTGGGGGTTAAGTTGATCGTGATCCCGTATTGGGCCCTTGTATAGGAGTCTTGGATAACGGTCCCAGTTGGAGAATTGAAGGGGAAAGCCCCGTTGTTGATCGAGATCTCCTCTACAATGGAGATTTGCGCCTCTGTCTGATTGATCGCAAGAACTGAGGGGTTCGCCTTGATCCGGACATCTTCTTGGGTCAACAAGAAGTTGAACTTCATATCGGCAGCCGGAAACTTTCCGCTCGGACGGCTAAAAATAAAGCTCAGGAGTCCGTTTCTAAATCCATCGCTCCCCGAGTAGCTCATCGCCGTCTCTTTTTTACCGCTCGAATTGGTCCCTAACTGCAGGAGGCTAAAGCCGATCTCTCTATTGTCTTTGAATTTCTTCTCCACAAGGAGAACATCGAGCTGCACCATCTGCTTAGGTACATCGAGCTTTTTCAATAAGGTCTTGATTTTAGGTAAATCCTCTCGGCGGACCACCATCAAAATAGAGGTAGTTTTATGGTCGACGATAAAATTTCCAAAAGAGGTCTTCTGTTCTTTATCATAGATCCCGGGCTGAACAAAGGGGGTCGTCGCAGGGAGGACCGGATTGAATCCGGGACCTGGAGAGAGATAAGGATAGCCATTCGGGTTTTCAGGATTTGCCACCGAGGGCGCTGTCCCAGGAGGAGGTGGTGGTGTTGCTGGATTAGCAGCGGGGGCAGGAGCTGCCGCTTCCACTTTCCTTTCAAAGCCAGAACTCATGAGAGAGTCATAAACTTGGCTCAATACTTCCGCTACATCTTCTGGATTGGAGTGTTTACAGGTGTACCAATAGATGATCTTCTCGCCCGGATCTTCCAGCTGAGATTCCATATCGGAGAGGATTTTTTGAGCCCTTTCCACCGTCTCGTTTTCCCCAATTAAGACAAGCCCTTGTGGAAGAACCATTGTGACGAGTTCATCGGCACTTGTCGGATAGTAAGCAGGTCTACTTTTAGCCCCTGTATCGGAAAACACAGCCTTTAAAATCTTTTCCGCTTCTGGATGGAGAATTTTGGTCAGACTGACAATCCGGACCACTTTCCCCTGATTTTGTTCCCAAACAGCATGGTAAAGGCCAAGCAGCTTTTCAATCGTATCTTTTCCAGAGATGATCGCCACTTTGGATCCGATCGCCTGAATGAGGGTCTGCTTTGGATCGGAAAACCGTTCAAAAAAGGACTGGAGAGATTTGAGCTGCTCAGGGGGCGGGGAGAGGACATAGAAGAGGCGGGTATGATTTGCAAAAAGTTGCAGATCAGATTCTTTAGCGACAACTGCCTCAATGGCAGAAGGGTCCATTTTTAAAATGTAAAGCTGCTTTACAAAGGGGTTGAGCTTTTTTGTTCCGATCCCGTTTTGAGCGAGGATCATTTCGATCATTTCGCTCCAAGCCTCGTGAGGGAGGGGGATTCCAGAAAAAAGGCTGATTTTCATCCCACTGAGTTCTTGAGGGATCACGTAGAGGAAGTCGCTCGCCCCATATTCCATGATCAGCTGAGAGAGGGTGATTTCGCCCACATCCCACATTGCATAGGGCTCATCATTCTGAGCAATCTCATCGGCAGAAGTTTTTCTCCACTTCTCTTCAAGGGATCTGATTTTGTCTCTAGTCGAGCGGATTCCAACTAGTAATTCGTGATAATCTTTCTCTCGCCCCTCATTTTGGGCAAGGTTCCTCACCCTCTCAAACTGCCCCTGCAGATCAGCTTTCAGCTGCCCTACCGACTCGTTGAACGCTATAGCTCCTTCTACATCAGGTGAAAGGGGCTCATCGGCAAAAAGAGAAACAGCTAGAAGAAAAAGGAATATTTTCCTCATCCCGCTTTCCCCCGCTTAAGACCTTTTTCTCCCGTTTTACGAGCTGATTGAGCGGCCATTTCAATAGGGGCCATCTGCGTTCTACCGGGATTAAAAAGGCGTCCTTGAATCATTTTTTGCCCCTGCTTTTGAGAGATATGGTCTAGAATAAACAATTCACCGAACAGTTTCCCATTTAAAAAAGCATCTCGCTCATCTTTTTTTCGCAAAATCTTCCAGCGCCCCCCTGTTTTAAGGACCCAATCGCCCGTTTTTAAGACCATACACTGTTTTTCTAACATACAGCTGATCTGTTTTTCTGAACGGACCCGAAGGGAGGTGAAGAGCTCTTCTCCCTTCATTTTAAAGGGGACGGTAATTGCTGAACTTAAGGCAATCCGGGTATGTCCATTGGAGTCCCAAGCCTCCAAAGTCAATTCCTTTGGGGAGATGGATTGAATATGGGCAATCGGCAGATCTTTTTCAGGTGTTTCCGATTTTTCCCAATGTTCCTCTTTCCAGACTAACCAGTCCCCCTCCCGAATTTCTAAATAAGGGGGTTGCCCTATCTCGAGCCGCTCTCCCGACTCACCAAAAGGGCGAAATTGATCTCTTCCCCACCAGCGGCCCTCTGCAAGGAGGCGGAAAGGGGACCCTTCACTAAATTCCTGAGCTCTTTGAACCGGACAATCTTGCCCCGATGCGACAAAAGTTCCCGCATCGATGTTTTTCCCATCTAAAGTTGTAATAAACGTCTGGGCTTCTATCTGCCCCCCCTCTTTTTCAGAGAGTTCAATCCAAAAAAGGGATTCCTCTTTAGAAAATGTGAGCCGATCACCCCGGAACTCTAGATCTAATCTGCAGGGGAGGACAACCCTCTTTGATTCACCTGTTTGCTTCATCCGGACTAAAACGTTTTTCCCTGCTACGCCCCCATCGGGTCTCGGAGGATCAAAAGAGAAAGTGACCTCCTCTTGCAAATCGGGAATGGATAAACCGGGAGCCTGATCCTTTAAGTCTAAAGAGAATGTGTACGAGAGAACATGTCCATTTTTCTCTCTTCTCTCTCTTGTAATTAGCGACGGAGAGTCGACCCCATTTCTCACCCCTATAAAGGGGAGAACCAGAATAAATCCTAATCCTAAAATTCCGAGACCCATCCAGGCGATCCTCTCGGGGAAAAAATGTAAAACGCTTTGACGAGCCATCAGTTCCAAGAAAATCCAGTAGACTAAAAGCGGAATTATGAATCGATTGACCTTAAAAATCAATCAACTACCTCTCCGTCTATTTTAAGAGTGATTGCAAATAATTATTATAACGTATTAAATATGATTAAGAGGGCATTTATAAATTAAGGGTTCGCTGGTTTTAGAACTTATTTTGTAAATACCCGTTAAAGAGCCATTTACTTCTAAGAGGATGACATGACAAAAAAATTCATGGATAAAATTAAAGAGGGCGTCTCCGTTCAAGAAGTAGAGGAGTTTGCTCACAAATATACAACGGAAGTTTTTTCCGTACTGGCGATGATCGTCGCCTCTATTTCAAGTATGTACGACTTCTTTACTGGGGCTAAAATGACGATCGCCTTCGCGACGATTGGACTGATTATGGGGATCTTTTTCCCAGCGCCTGTTGAGAAAAATTTAAAACAGGTCTACAGCTTCACCACTAAGCAAGAAAAGATGACTCAGATGGTCCTAGGTCTTGTGAAGATTGTAGTGGCCCTTTTCATCCCCTTCGTCCTTTTCGGATTTGTTGGACTTTTGGCAGGGACATCTTACCATTTTTATACACGCCATGCACAGATTATGAGCGAAAATAGACCTCATAAATCGAATAAGCACAACCACGGCGGAGACGAGCACGATTAAGTGCTCGTTGAAAAATTCTTGGACTAATTTCTAGGATTAAAGCTGCGAAAAATCGACGACCGCAAATAGATCGGTATTAGTTTAATTAGGTATACTATACCCACCCTAAAGGGCTTTTTTCCTCTCTGCGATGTATTGACTTAAGTTGACCTGCTTCTCAGAGAAATTATCTAATAGGATATGCGCCAATCGATTGCCTGTTTGGAGAAAGCTCTCAAGCTCTTCCCAAGCGGCTTTTTCACCAGGGCGATTCTTTAACTCTTGTTGCAGGCAAGCGATCCGAAGTAGGTTATACACATAGAGGAGAGATCCCCCTTTCTCTTCTGTTAAGAAAGAGCTCCCCATCTGCTCTTTTAGAGCGACCGCATTCTCAAGAGCTTCCTGAAAACCCCCTTGTTCAATCAATAAACTGGTCTCTGCATAAATAGCGTGGAAAGGGGCCTCTTCTTTAACACGGGTTAAAGAGCGGTTCGCCATCACAAGGGCCTCGTTGATCCGGTCTGTATCGAGTAATTTTTGGGCAATGCTCGCCTCATACTTCTTTTGCAGTTCAGGGATGGAGCTAATCGCCGTCTTCATGCTTTGGTAAAGGCGCTCATCATGGGGAGATGCTTCCCACTCTGCAAAAGCCCCTTCTGCTGCTGCGTAATTGAGAGCGTTTGGTCCCGATTGGAAATACCCTATGAGGAGAGCAACTCCAGCAATGCAGGAGGCTGAGCTGATCGCAATCTGTTTTTTCCGTTCTGACAAATTTTGTAACCAAAGAGCAGCGTCTGAAAGATCCATTGGACAAACCTCGAGTTAAAGTAAAATTCTAACGGTTGCAGCTTTTCGCTACAATTAAATAAACCTCTTCCATTTGAGTCAGCGTATGGGAGAGGGTGAACTGATTCAAGACGAGCTCTTGAGCCTTTTTCCCAAACTCTGTGAGAAGCTCCGGGTCCTCTTTCATCGTTAAAACAGCTTTTGCGACCGACTCAGGGGAGAAGGGGGGGACAGTCAAACCGGTCAATCCATCAATACAAACCTCACCCAACCCTCCAGTTAAAGTAGCTATGAGAGGTTTCCTAAAGTAGGCTGCTTGAAGAATCGCCTGAGAAACCCCTTCGTGAGCGGTACTCAATAGGGTAAAAACATCCAATGCTTTCAATGCAGGAAAAGGGTTGTCGAGATGACCCGCGAAATAGACAATCTCCTCCAGATTTAACTCTTTTGCCAGCTTTTTATGCCTCTCCGCATGCCCACCGCCAACGATCACCCATTTTAACTTTGGCGTATGGCGTAACTGAGCGGCTGCCCGCAAGAGATCATCGATCCCTTTCCAGGAGCGCATGAAACAGACGGTTCCAACCAAAAAGTCATCGGGAGCAATTCCCATTTTTTTTCGGAACTCTTCCGCTTCCTCTTCAGAGGCCTTTATCTTCTCTGGATCGACCCCCGTAGCTACCGATCGGCACAAATCAAGAGGTTTGCCCGACTGTTTAGAGATCATAGGGAGAATAGAGGCGCAGGTAGTGACTACGTAATCGGCGAGTTTTCCATAAAGAAAGCGGCTATTCCAACCCGCCTTGATCGGAGTGGAGAGGTGGCGCGTCCGGACAATCGCCCTTCTTCCGATCCGGGCCGCAATTCCCCCAATCCAACTATCCAAAGAGGAGTGGGTATTGACGAGATCGATCTGGTGTTTCCGCATAATGGTTAAAAGTTTAAAAAGGGAACTAAGCCAAGCGCCCTTTCGGAAATTCAACTCGTAGACGGTAAAGCCGGCCTCTTTTGCCCGAGCGACAAGGCCGCCCCCTCTTGCAACGGCTAAGATCACCTGATGCCCCCGTGTTCGCATCCCTTCCGCTTCGCGTAAAATCCGGATCTCCTGTCCACCCCAGCCAGAAGAGGCTTCTAAATGTAAAATATTCATAAGTTTAAAATTCTCCGATGTCCCGATGAAAAGGGGAGATCTTTCAGTCTTCCCCGATCGACCCACTCATACCCCTCAACAGCTGCAATAGAAGCCGCCTCAAACCGAAAAGGGTAAAGCTCCGCTTTATACCGGGTAAATGTGTGGACAACCACAGGGAATCTATCAACCATCTCTGCATCGACGCCGAATGCCTCTTTTACCACTTTCCCAATTTTTTTCTGAAGCCACACCTCTTCTCCCATTTCAAAATAGGGGAATTCATAGAGATCGGCCATCACCTTCCCCTTTTCCCCCTTTCTGACCAAAACTTTCCCTTCTGCTTCAAGCCAAATCACGAGCCGTTTAAGGAATATTGTCTCTCTCTCCCCATTTTTGATCGGGAGAAGCTCCGCTCGCTCTTTCCCTTGACAACTTTTTTCTAAAGGGCAGATCTCGCAGCGGGGTTTTGGAGTGCAGATGGTTGCACCCAGCTCGATCAACGCCTCAGAGGTGACCCAAGGATGTTCACGATCCAACAACCCTTCAGCCCCTTGAGAAATTTTTTTCTTAGTCGCCTGCTTGGAGACATTTTCCTCTATCAAAAAATATCTGGTTAAAACACGGGTCACATTCCCATCGACAGCGACCGCCCTCTTTTTAAACCCAAAGCTCAAAATCGCTCCGATCGTATAGGGGCCTAAACCCCGAATCTGACTCAGCTCTTCAGCCGTTGAGGGGATCTCTCCCCCAAATTTTTCAAGGATTTGCTCCGCCCCTTTATGGAGATTGCGGGCCCGGCTGTAATAGCCCAAACCCTCCCAAGTTTTAATCACCTTTTCAAGAGGGGCTGCCGCTAAAGAGGCGACATCGGGAAATAGAGCCACCCATTTTTCAAAATAGGGGATCACAACACTCGCCCTTGTCTGCTGAAGCATCACTTCAGAGACCCAAACTTTATACGGAGTCGGATTGACCCTCCATGGGAAGTCTCTCCGATTTTTTAAAAACCAATGGTGCAGCTCTTTCATGGGGAGAATTATGGCATAATTGGCTATTCTCTATCAAAAATCGATTTTCATCTGAACCTAAATAACTTGAAATCAGAATATTGGCAAAATGCTACCGCAAACACCATTTTTCATTGTAAAATGCTATTTGTGATAGCAAATTACACAAATCAAGGAAGTTCTCTTCTCCCTTTCACCTGAAAATTCGATTTATGAATAACCCTTTTCCATTTGCAGGACTGATTTACGACGATTCGATCCATTATCTAGATCATCTAGCTCCCTGCTGTTCTCTTTTAAAATGGCCCCTCATTATTTGTGAAGCCGCTGTTGCAGATCTAGCCCGCACTTATTATCCGGAACTTGAAGTGGTTGAAAGCCCCCTTTGGGAGCTCAAACTCCCTAAGACAACTCTCACCTGTGATACACAGCCTCTTCTAAGAGCAGCATTTCCTGGACAGGAAACAGAGACGATTTGGCTCCCCCATGGCAATTCAGATAAAGGGGTCCATTCCCCCTTTTTTGAAGCGCTCAAAGAGGAAAAAATCGCTCTTGTCTACGGGCAGAAAATGGTTGATTTCATGGAGTCGAAAAAAGTTTTTCTCCCTTCTATCCGGATTGGGAATTTTCGCCTCGAGTATTTTAAGAAACATAAACCCTTTTACGAAAAACTTTTCCAGATTCCTTCCGGAAACACTTTTCTCTATGCCCCCACTTGGGATGATCTGGAGCATAATTGCTCCTTTTGGAACTCATTTCCCGATTTAGCAGATCAAATTCCGAAAAACTCCCATCTACTCATCAAACTCCATCCTAACACTCTCCGGAAATTTGAGCCCGAAATTGAAATTTTAAAAGGGCGTTATAGGAAAAAAGAGAACCTGATTTTTCTCCCTGAACTTCCCCCCATCTACCCTCTTTTAAACCAGTGCAGCGCCTACATTGGGGATATGTCTTCGATCGGTTACGATTTTCTCACCTTTGATCGCCCCCTCTATTTCCTCAATGCAAACAAAACCTTCCCATTGCACAAATGTGGAAAGGGTATCGAACCCAAAACGTTCGATTTCTCAATAGAAGACACTTTCTCTCCCAAAAGAAAAGAGCTCTACCGGCACACATTTGATCCAGCCCCCGATTGGGATAGAGTAAGGGAGGAGATCGATGCGCGCTGCAGCGTTTAATACGGGAATTGACTTCCATCTCCTCGATCATATCGGGCCCCTTGCAGCCCTTTTGCAAATCCCCCTCATCACAACAGAGGAGCTCAACTATCAATTAGCTCTCCGCTACTATCCTCAAATCGAAGTGCGCTATATCCCCGATCTCGAGTTTAAACTCGGAGAGATCGCCGCCGAATTCGACACCCTCTTCGAATGTAAATATTGGCAGCCCCATTTAAAGACCCTCTTTCGCCAACTGTTCAATAAAGAGATGCGCCTAATTTTTTGCCCTCACGGACAGTCTGACAAAGGGTATAAAACTCCGCTTCTAGCCCCCTATGCGACCCAAGACGCAGTTCTGATATACGGACAACTGATGCTCACTATGCTCAAAGAGCTCAAAGTACCCCTCCCCAAATATGCGATCGTTGGCAATTATCGGCTCGATTTCTATAAAAAACACCGCCCTTTTTACGACCGGTTAGCAGCAGAGGAGATCCCTATCGATCGCTCTAAAAAAACGCTCCTTTACGCTCCCACTTGGAAAGATGCCGATCACGCCACCTCTTTTTTTTCCTATGCATCGAAAATCATCGACGATTTGCCTACAGATTGGAACCTGATCCTCAAACTCCATCCTCTTTTAGAGCGGCGAAATCCAGCCGAGTTCTACGCCTTTTCAAGCTTAAGGGAGAAAAAATCCAACCTCTTTCTGATCGAGGAGTTCCCTCCCGTCTATCCGATCCTATCGCTGGCTGACGCCTATTTAGGAGATGCCTCATCCATTGGATATGATTTTTTAAGCTTCAACCGCCCCCTCTATTTTCTCCCCACAGAGACATCTGGGAGATTGCACGATTGCGGACACTTTCTCGACTTAAGGAAAAATATCTACAGTCAAATGGAAAAATCCCCTTCTCAGAAAAAGGGGGCAGAACTCTACCATTTCGCCTTTGCCCAAAAGGAAGGGGACGTTGCAAAGGAAATTCTAAATAG
>CAYWDE010000008.1:0-8999 GCA_964456885.1 uncultured bacterium
ATTCACTGTTTCCGCCCTTTATCTCTTGCTAAACTTTTTTGCCTCTATTGTGATGCGCCTTTTTGATTTGCTGGTTTTAAAATTTTTACCTTTTATGAAAAATGAGATCACGGTGGAGATGTTCGATTATGTTGAGGCCCATTCCCTACACTATTTCCAACAAAATTTTGCCGGCAGTTTGGCGAATAAAATCAACGATATGGCCAAGGGGGTTCCAACCTTAATCGACTATCTGCTCGACAATTTTTTATCCCAAATTTTGGCCGTTGCAATCGGCGCCGGAACAATGTACTTCGTCCACCCCTATTTTTGTCTGCTGCTCATCTTATGGACCGTTGTATTTCTTTCGATCTCCTATTTTCTATCGAAAAGGGCAGAAAAATATGCGCGCGCTTTCTCTGAGACGCGGAGCACCATCGTTGGGAAAATCGTCGATGTGATGGTCAATGTGCTCAACGTAAAGCTCTTTGCTCGGGAAGTGTATGAGAGTAGATATTTGCGGAAAGCCTTGGAGGAGGCGAGCGCTAAAGATCAGAGCCTCCGCTGGTATCTGTTGAAGGTGAAACTGTTTTATAATTTTTTGACGATCGGTCTCATTGCGGGCTCTTTATGGCTATTGATCTATGAGAGGGCGGCTGGACGGGTCTCTGTGGGCGATTTTGCCCTCATTTTAAATATTTTGGCTCTCCTCGTTGATGCTGTCTATTACTTGGCCAATCAGCTCGCCCCATTTTCTGAACAAATGGGACTTTGTCAGCAGGCTTTGAGTGTGGTTTTAGGAAAGCATGAGATCGTGGATGAGCCAGATGCGGAGCCACTTGTAGTGACAAAAGGGGAGATCGTTTTCGACCATGTCCGCTTCTCCTATCGGAAAGGGTTTGATCTCTTTCAAGATAAATCGTTAGTTATCTCTCCGGGAGAAAAAGTGGGTTTGGTCGGCTCTTCTGGTAGCGGCAAAAGTACCTTCGTCAATCTAATATTACGATTCTATGACATTGAGGAGGGGAGAATTTTGATCGATGGGATCGATATCCGGAAAGTGACACAAGAATCATTGCGTAGTCAGATCGCGTTTGTCCCTCAAGATCCCTATTTATTCCATCGGACGTTGATCGAAAATATCCGGTACGGGAAGATCGATGCGAGCGATGAAGATGTGATTGAGGCGGCGAAAAAAGCCCATTGCCATGAGTTCATTGAAAAATTGCCTGAAAAGTATCTCTCGATGGTGGGAGAGAGGGGAGTTAAACTCTCAGGGGGGCAACGGCAGCGGATTGCGATTGCCCGCGCCTTTTTAAAAAATGCGCCTCTCTTAATCCTCGATGAGGCGACCTCTGCTTTAGATTCGGTCACAGAGCATTTAATTCAAGAGAGCCTAGAACTTCTGATGAAAGGGAAAACGGTTCTCGTTGTAGCGCACCGCCTCTCCACCCTTTTCTCAATGAACCGTCTCTTAGTCTTTAAAGAGGGTGAAATTGTGCAGCAGGGGACCCATGATGAGCTGTGTCAGATCGAAGGGGGGGCGTATGCCCAGCTCTGGAGCCTACAAGCCAAAGGGGCTGTTGAAGAGGGGAAATATGTACCCGTTTCCCCTATCCGGAAAGCTCGCAAACGAGCAGGATTATCTCGTAAAATAAGATCGCTCTAAAAGGGATATTCTTAACGAGAGAATAGGGGGTTGCTGAACAGCTTCCTATGTATAAATGATGTTATAAAAGAGCAGCATCCGGTGCTTCCCATTTTTTCCTCTGATTTATGAGAAGATTTTGGTGGGTGCTCCAAGGGCGTTCTTCTTCCCGAGGCTGTCAGATTAGGGGAATATTCGGGGATAGGTGGGATCGGTTGTAGAGGGGTTTCTGAATACAACTCTTTTTCAATATTTTCAGCAGGTCTACTGAACCGGCAACCAAATTCACAGTAGGGCCTTCCTATGTTTTGTTGATGCCATTCTTTAGCGCAAGCCCAGTGGTAGTGGTGAATTTTACAAAACTTAAAGGGCTTCTCGCTTTCGAACGGTTCTAAACACCGATTGCATAGGGGATTCTCTGTAGCACTTCCATACGAAGTAGACCTCTGCATTCCATTAGAAGTAGATCTTTCAATAAGTGGATTGGTTGGATCTTCAAACGAGGTGGGACGGGAAAGGTTAATATCGGTAAGAGAGGTCATATGTTCACGAATGATTGTTATTTTTGGACCCGATTTTTTTTGATGAGGTAAAGGGGGGCAATGCAACAGGCGATAATACCCGATATGAGGATCAGCTCATAAACAAAAATACTTTGGAAAGGGACTGCGCTTGGGGGCCAAAAGCCAAAGAGGATCACGATCAAGCTGCTCAGAGCCCCTACTCCGCAAACGGTCCAGATCCCCCATTTTTTCCCTGGGACTCGGAAAGTGCGGTGGACTTGAGGTTTGCTATAGTAGAGCTTGAGCCCTGCTGCAAAAAGGGCGATGTAAACGATCAGGGCGAGTTGCGCCGTGATGACTGAGAGGATCCAATAGGAGCTGTTCACTGTCGGGGTTAAGATAAAAGCGAGAGAAAGGAGAGAGACAATTCCCGCTTGGATCATGAGGATCCGAACTGGGACACCTCTTTTATTGGTATGGGCCAGAAAATCGGGCAAACTCCCATCTTGACTTGCAACGAGAAGCCCTTTGGTTGGACCGATGATCCAGGCGCCCACTCCACCTAAACCCCCTAGGATAATACATCCTGCAATCAAAGGGGAGAGCCAAGGGAGCTGATAGGCGTTGGCAAAAATTGTGAAGGCTTGCATAACCCCGGTCGCTAGGCTTAATTCATCTCGTGGAACGACAAGGGCGATCGCTAAAGAGGCCAAAATAATGGTGCCTAGGATGGTGACTACAGAGATTAAAATAGAGCGGGGATAGTCTCTTTGTGGATTCCGCATCTCTGCCGCATGGGTGGCTGCCATTTCGATCCCGAGAAGGCCAAATAAGACATTTGTTAAAAAGGCTAGATTGCTGTTTTGAGACCCTTGAGGAAAGAAACTACTCCAGCTAAATTCGATCTGCATCGGTTTTCCCTGGAAAAACCAAAAGATCCCAAGGGCTGTGATGAGCAGCATAGGGAAGATCGTCCCAATCAGGGCTGCAACGGTGCTCAGGAGGCTCGATGCCCTCATCCCTAAGCAGTTGAGGAGCGTAGCTCCCCAGAATAGGAGAAGGACAGAGCCGCACATATAGAGTCTGTTATTGGCTAATTCTGCGTCAAAGAAATAGGCGAATGTCCCAGCAATGAGAGCCATAATGGTCGGATACCAGATCACATTGTAAATCCAGTTGAGCCAGATAATAATTAGGCTCCATTTCCTCCCAAACGCCTCCCTCACCCAGACATAAATTCCACCCTGACTCGGCCAACCTGTCCCAAGTTCTGATGAGACAAGCGCTGTAGGGATAAAAAAGAAGAGGGCAGCTAACAGATAGAAAAAGACGAGGCTAAACCCATAAACAGCGGAGAAAGTGAGGGTCCGAATGCTGTCGATTGCGATGACATTGATCATCACGAGCTGGAATAGTCCGAGTGTCTTTTTTTCCATTTTAAAGCCCTTTTTAGACAGTCTGCTGAAAAATTATAGCAAGACGGAGGATATTCTTCTCAGAAAAAGAGTTGGGACACTCTTTAGTTAGGCTGTAGCGGTCTGCTTCCTCTCCGCCTCTTCACGCCGGCTCCTTAGGAGGATGTAGATATTGCTCCCGACGATCACCGCAGCACCGATGAGGGTATACATATCGGGACTCTTTCCCCACCAGAAAAAATCGAGCATCACAACCCAGAAGAAGGTCGAATAGTCCATTGGAGCTAGGGTCGAACCTTGGGCAAAACGGAGAGAGTGGGCAATCGCATATTGGCCGATCGATGTGATCAACCCTACGATCGCAAAAAAGGCCCAATCATGCCAAGGCATCGGCTGCCAAGTATTCATTAAGAAAGGGAAAGTGACCAGGATCATAGTGATATTCGGATAGATCGCAATCGCTAAGCTATGCTCTGTAGAAGCTAACCGCCGCATTAAAATTTTATTTAAGCTCCCTAAGAAAGCTCCAAAAAGGACAATCAAAGCGGCTGCTTCAAAAACACCGGTCCCAGGTCTTAAGGCGATCAGAACGCCCACCATCCCAATCGCAACTGCCATCCATTTTTCTTTGGAAACTCTTTCTTTTAAAAGGAGGGCACTCAATACGATCATAAAAAGGGAAGAGGTGTAGCTCAGAGTATAAATAGTTGTTAGGGATGCGACAGAAAATGCGTACATAAAAGAATAGGTATAGGCGAGGTTCACTCCGAGCCGAGCAAAGTGGCGGCTTGGATGATTGGTCGCAAAGATTTTTCTAAAGCCCCCTTGCATCAATACGGCAAAAGAGAGGGGGACAAACCGGGTAAGAGCGCGTAAAAAACTAGTTTGAGGAACGGAGTAGGTGCCCATCAATTGCTTGATAAAGGCATCGGATAGGGCATAAAGGGCGAGTCCCCCGAGCATTAAAGCTACGCCAAGGAAGGCTTTGTTGTGCAATTTTCTCGAATCTGAAACAGGCGTAGTCATTGTTCGGCTCCTAAAAATAAAAGAAAAGTGTAGCAAAATAGATCTAAAAGCTAAACGCAAAAAGTTTAGAAACTTCGATTAAGAGAAAATTGTTCTAAAATTGTTTTTGTGTGGGGAAATTTCTGCAGGATGAGAAATCTGCAATAGGCGCACTTCAAGTAGCGCGTCTCCTTTTAGACGCGCCCATTGAAATTACCTATACTGCACTTATCTAGCTTGAATAGCTAATCCCTGGATCCAATAATTGGACTGAGAGTTAGAATCAAAACTGATTCGCACCTGGTTTTTCCCGTCTACCACGTAGTCTGTGATATCGAAAGATTCTCTAATAAAATTTCCATTGTTTGGGTTGTGACCTGTTGTGATCACTTGTCCGTTCACTTCGATTGTAATTTGAGCCAAAGATTCTCCGTTTACTAGGGAAGACAAATGGACGAGATCTAATGAGTAGGAGCGGCTTGGATCTTTAGTAAACTCGCTGCTCACTTCGATGAAACTGTCGCCTGGATGGTGTAATAGCCAGCTGTTGCCATAATATTCATTATAGTAAGCGCCGTATGCCGTTAATTCTGCATTTTTTTGGCGAAGAGAAGAGTTGTGAAAATCGACAGCGCATACAGGAGGTAAAACCATTCCTGAATGGACCATTGCCAGCGCATCCATCGCTCTCAATTGACGTGTTGATGCGTTAACCGATTTTGATGAAGGATTTGGAAAATCTGCAAATATATCCATAACAAAACTCCATTGTTTAATAATGGATTTATTATCGTTTAATGCCATTTTTTGTGATATGGATTTAACTTTTTAATATTTGGTTTGCGAATAATAGGTCTATTTCTGAAGTAATTTTGATGTTTTGTTCCTCTCCTGCCACTATATGAATTTTTTTGCCAAGCCTAAGGAGTAATTGACAGTCGTCGGTCGCGTTGTGTATCCCAGCCTCTATCGCTTTTTCATGAGCTTCCAAGATCCAGTCCATTCTGAAAGTCTGGGGAGTTTGCCCTCTAAGGTACTCTTTACGGGGGGGAATCGATCCGATTGTTTTCCCATCAGGGGTGTGAACAAGGGTGTCTGCCGAGGGGATGCAGGTATCAGCAGCTCCCCAATTTATCGCGGCTTCCACATTTTCTTTTAAAATTTTTTCTGTAACAAAAGGGCGGACCGCATCGTGAATCAAGACGATATCGGGTTTTTGTCTAAATCCTCTCAATCCTAAATAAGAGGACTCTTGCCGCGTCTTCCCCGCCCGAATCACCCCCTCATGAGGGATATCCATCCAATCGGGGTGGCAAACTAAAAGGATCTCATCAAATAGATCAGATTGGGTCAATGTATCCAGGGCGTATTGATAAATCTTCTTTTTCCCGAGAAGGTGGAATTGTTTAGGAATCGCACTCCCAAATCGGGAGCCTTCGCCCCCCATCAATAACACAGCGCCAATCCGTTGTCTTTGCTCCATGCAATCTAGGATAAACCATTGAGGAAAAAATATCTCCTCTCATACTCTTTATCCCTTTTACTTTCTGAATAGCTCAGTTGGTAGAGCACGCATTCGTAATGCGAAGGGGGTCGGTTCGATTCTGGCTTCAGGCATTTTTTTCTTAGGCAATAGAGATTAATTGCCGATTTTTTCAATAACTGCCCGCTGAAGATCTTTATTTATGAAATGATCCCCCTTTAGCGCAGCCTGAAAGATGTCGTTTGTTTTGGATAGAGTAAATGCCATTGGAGTGGGGGCTTCTTGTTTTTTCCCATCGATCAATAATAAAGGGGGCTGAATCGTCCCATCAGAATTTACCGTTAAGATTACATTCCATATTCGATTGGCTGGGTCTAACCCAAAGTACCAAAAATTGTTATAGAAAGTGTGCTTGGTGGTCGTTAATGTCTCAACTGCTTCCTTGAAAACGTCATCGTCAAGCGAGACTGGCTGAGGGATAAATTTATAAAGCTCGGTATATGCCTTTGTTTTCTGAGAAAATTTTTCCAAATAATGGGCATCTTCACTTTTTCTAATTCGGTAGGGTCCAGGATTTTTTTTCGATGAATCAAAAGGGATTGCATATGAAATTCCATATCCTGCACCTGGGTCGATCAAATACCAATCATCCTCTTCTTTTTTCCATACAATCGCAATATGGGTAGAAAGATCATTTCCAGGGAAAGTTCCCGCAATAAAGAACATGTTTTGAAAATCCATGGCTCTCATGGCTTCAAAAAATGCGACATTGTGATGAAAGCAGTAACCCGCTCGTGCATCTACTAATTTCGATATCAAAGATAAAGGATCCAGTGGAAGTGTATTATTTGTGTTTGCATGGAGAGTGGAAAAGGCATATTTTTTTAGATGAAAATTGAGTAGAGAGACGATTGAAAACAAGCCTGGTTGTGCATATTTAACTGGGCTAGGCAATCCCTCAAAATAGCGGTTACTAACGTCTGAAAAGCTTAATGATGTGTTGTTCATGGAATGCTCTTTTTTTATTAAAATTATATAACAATTTTAATGATAATTCAATTAAAACAATTTTTGTTGTTATTTTCTCGTTTAAACCCGATTTATGAGTGAAAGAAATTTTTAATTGGGAAACGATCGTGGTCGACTCATTTCAATATTTAAGCGATGAAGACTTAAGACCTTCTGCTCAGCAGAAAGCAGATCTACCGAGCTTTCAAGATGTTTTCAAGCGTGTTTCTACCTACTTATAAGTAGGTTTGGCTCTAATTTCATGAAAATGGGGGTTGCCAAAGAAAAAACAGCGTAATTGTGGCAACAAGCAACAGGAGCTAAATTTGAGGGTTTTATTATTTGTCTTTGGAGCTCTCTTCGATCTTAGCTATCACTATTTTGGCCCTTTTTTCTAAGCTGCCTGTGATTTCTAGAATTTCAAGATCCCCTAATATTCCCAATGAGTCTTCTAAAAGTAGCTCTTGCAGTTTTTCATTCACTTTTTTTCTTAAGCGTAGATCTTCCGATGCGGGAAGATGAATACGATCGCGCTGTTCAATGGGAAGAAACACAATGAGATCTAATAGCCGGATCGGATCTTCCATCTTGAGCGTCCAATCTTCGATATCAATTGGATCTCGGAAAGATAGTGCATAGGCTAAAAAATCAAAAGGGGAACGGTCAAAGAGTGTACAGCTTCCGCTTTCGAGAATCGATCTTATTGAGCACTCGAGTTGCCGTTCAAAATCTTCTATAGATGGAGGATTAGAGAAGGGATAGCCTTGTTCTTCAAGAAGGAAATAAGGCTCGTCGACAGATGTATAGTTTGGAAGTTGTTTTAACAAAGAGGTGATGAGAGTTGACTTTCCTGAAAAATGGGTTCCCGAAATCGCAATGCGCATATTGATTACCTTTTAATAGATAACATAACTGCTCTGATAGGTTTGTTGAAAGTTCTCTGTAGAAAGAAGTTTGATAAATCAAAAACAACTGAGATTTTTTTTCGGAATAGATTCTGATTATTTTTGTGGCGCCGATTTATCAATTTAATTTTGAATGTTTTTTTTATTTGTCTTCATTTGTGGAGAGTTAGTAAATTTAATCGGAAAATAAATTTCAGGATGACTTATGGCAAAAGTTGCGCTCACTCAATCGACTCCGAAAATGACAACGGCTCTTGTTCCTCAAAATGTGAATCAGCGGTTAGCTGAAATGATTTATGCTTTAGAAAGAAATGGGAGACATTTCAAGGAAAAAAAGCCGGCAAAAGCACCTATTTCTTATTGGACCTATGCGAAGTGGAGCGCCGCTACAGCGACAGCTGTGGGTGCTTTTATCTATTATCCGCGCACAGTACAAAATATTACCTCAGATGTTGTTGAGATCGGCAAAGTGGGCGTGGAGCTAGTCAAAGAAGCCCCCAATGTTGTGAATGTTGTCGGAACGGGCATCAAAGCCGCTAAGGGGATTTTTTATGGGGTGGGGATCCCATTGGCTTGGCTCCGTCAAGGCTTTGGAAAAGGTTTAGGTATGGAAATGGGAGCAGAAGGGGTTTCAGAATCAGAAACTGTCTCTTTAGGGTTGCTATTTTTTGTAGCGGCGTCAGTGATGGATAAAGCGGGGGCAATTTTAGCCCGTGGTTTGTCTTGGACCCCTTCTATTGTTTTCCGTGTTATTTCTGGAAATACTTTGGTCCGATCTGTGGAAGTGGCTCAAATGGGGGCTTTAGCTTGGACGGCTGTAGCGATCGCTTTGCCTGTCGATGGTCTTGCGGAAAAAGTTTTCAATGCCGGAAAAGAATCATTAAAAGGGGTAGGAAACCTATTTTTTAATTATGCTTCGTATGGGAAAGAAGCATCCATTAGTTTAGGTACAAAGATATGGGGTGCTAGTAAGGGGGCTTTCTCCTCTTTGGGAAAGGGGAGCGACGATCTAATTGAGAAAGGATACAGCTGCCCAGACCAACAAAGCTTGAA
>CAYWDE010000008.1:9009-22949 GCA_964456885.1 uncultured bacterium
CAGCATTAACCCATATATCTGCCCAGATCATAAGAGTCTGAATGGGAAAACGTGGATCGATTCAGGTCAAAAACTCCTGTATGTCGGTAAGGGAAGAATGGAACATTTCGCAAAATGGGTCTTCCGTACTAGGCGGGAAGTTTTAGAGTGTGTAGCGAATGGAATTCGGTCTGTTCACCAAAAACTATTTTCTTAAGAAAATAGGGTTTTAAAAGGTTGATTGGTTGCAGGACAATTACGAACGGTATAGACGTCCTATATCTAACCTAGTACATTTTTTAGTTTTGATTAATAAAGGGTTTCTATCTATTATTTTCCTTCTGTTATTAAGGAGAATATATGAATGAAATAAAAATTAGAAATCAGTGGCTTTTCATGTGGGGCCTCTCTGGATTAATGGGGCTTATTAATGCTTTCTTGTCTGTCTGGTCCAATCCTGTTTTCCAGGTGGAGCCTCAGTCTATCCGTTATTGGGCCATGGCTGCTTCTGTATTGACTCTATTCGGGCTTCTAGCTATTGGATATCATTGCGCCTACAGAAAGCCTGGAACTAAACTTCTCACTTTTTTTCTTGTTTTTACGGCACTTAATTTTGGGATTAATCTTGTCCTTTACTTCAGCGGCAAGTTATCTATACCTCCTTACATCCCCTATTATAAAGCTTACGTATGCGTAGGTCAGATAACTGGCGTTTTGTGGCTTATTGCTTGCTGGAGAATGAGGAGAGTAAACCAAAGACGGCAGCTTATCTCTAGAGAGCCTGTGTAAGGGGTCTACTCCATTTCTTGGGGTTCTGGAGGCGTGTAACGGATCTCGTAAACTACTTGAAAATCGGGCTTCATCCATTTCTCAATATAAGAGGATTTGCAAGGGGCTGTTAGTGGACAACAGGAGCAACATTCCCCCAAGCAATGGTACGCTATCCCTACCACGGAATCGTCAGAACTTCGGATGGCGCTTGATAATCTTTCGACTTTTCTGATCAGAGCAAGAGCTTGATCTCTTTCTCTAGGAATAGTGGGGTCTTGGGCTTGCAGAAGAGAGATCACTCGGCTCAGCACAGTTTTATAGGGAACTGTCCCATATTCAGGCAGAGAGATGAAGCCCCGGTAACTAGGAAGTGCATCTTTGAGAAGGAGGGTCATCTGTTCCACATTCCCCATTCTGTCAACAGGAGGGTTTTGAGCCTGGTCTTGGAATGGGATATAGGAAACGGCTGAGGTCATAGAGTATCTCGTTTGATTTCTGGTTTTGGTGTTTTTAAGGGGTTGTTAGGAGCTCTGTGTAGAGGCTGAAATGCAGAGGTTTGTGGGTGAGTTGTAAAGGAGGGGAGTTCTGATAGACGTAAAATTGGTTTTTCGGGATTCTCGCATAGGGGTTTTTTAGATGTATGTATTTCCTTGGCTTTTGCGAGGAGTCTATTAGAAGTGGTGTGTAGCCGTCGAAACGCAGCCGTGGTGCGAGCGATGAGATCCCGATCTTTTTCTAAATAGTAAGGAGGAATTGCTGGTTTAAATTGCACCCACTGTGTGAGAGCTTTGCCTGTCTCTTCCGCAAAACTAGAGAAGCGTCGGAGGCCAAAATCGGAATCACTCTCGTTAAGCAAATTTTGAATCCGTTGCAGTCTTACTTCTAGATTTTTTTTATATGTCAGCATGTAATTCATAGACGCTTTGTACCCTGTACGCGCAGTTTCAAAACAAGAGATTTCCCATGCATCTATAGGGATAGCCATTTTTTTTCTCCAATTTATAAAAAGAGCAGGGATCGTAAAAGAATGGGAAAAATAGGTCAACGATTTGATTTAAAGGGTGAGAAAAGTAGCTGCCGATCGATTAGCTTTGTACCATCGGGACAACGATCGGGGTATTTCTTTTAAAAGGCCAATTAGCATCCATATAGAGAGGGATCGCATTCGCTCCAGTCATGGCAAATGTCTGCGTTGCTGTGACAGGTGGGATATTGATCTTCGGTGCCAAAGCGGCCATACTGACGCCAAATGCGGCTGTATAGAGAGTTTGTTGCAGGAGGCGGACGTATTGAGCCCGGTTCCATTCTGAGACACGCTCTTTTGCTAGTTTTAATTGGTTTTCGGTCTCTTCTTTAAGTACGAGCTTCCGCATCAACTTAAAGGTTTCAATAGCCGCTTCGACTCCCATATTCGATTGGAGCTGTTCCATTTTTAGGCTAAGCCTTGTTTTGATAAATGGATCGGCCACTTTCTGTTCTGCCATCTTTAAGAGGGGCTTTAAATGAAAAGGGTTTTTCTCCTCTTCCCCATCAATTAGTTTTGAAAGATCTTTCGTGTTCAGCTGAGAGCCAAAATCGGTCTTTTGCCAAATGTTTTGAATCCTTTTCCCAAGCTCAAAAAAGAGGGGGACTGAGAGGGCGAAAAAGAGGATCGGCAATAACCAGGGGTTAGCCGTGAAAAAGGCTCCGATTGCACTGAGAGCAACGACCCGGGTCGCAAGGGCTGTAAAAATCATAATGATGCCGATCCCGAGGAGGGCGACAAAATCGATATAAAGTCTAGTTGCGAGTTCTTTGTCTCCGTTTTTCGAAGCTTGAATCCCTTCTTTTAAACAGACAAAGGCAACCCCGATATTGATCGCTCCAGCTACAACTCCGCAAACAAGGCTTGCCGTTGCCACCCAAGGGATGGAGGAGAGAGAGGGTCTTATGATTTGGGCCCCTTGGAAGGCGAGGTACCCCATGCTGAAGAAGTCTCCCCCAACCTGGACAATTTCGGCTGGATTAAGCCTGTTTTTTAGGGCCGACTCCATATATTTTGTTTTTTGGTCGATCACCTGCAGCATGAGAGATGCGACTTTTTTGTTGGCTCGAAGTTCTTCTGCGGAGTGGGTTGCTAGATGAGGGGGCAGTGAGGGTGTGGTGTTTTCTATTTTTGGGCACATAATGTTAATATTATATCAAAAGATTGATTTAGTTTAAATTAATGTTACTTATTTTGTTTTTATATCTTAATGTTTTCTTAAGTTATTTATTTTTAATTGTGAAGGGTATTCGTCATTTTTTGGGTAATTGTATATAAAATTTTTTGCCATTAACTTTGCTCCCTTAAGGTGGGTCGCGTAATAATTAAAATTTTATTTTTAAGAGGAGGGGGCGGATGTTTCGAGCGCTGGAATTTAAAATTATTTCTATATAGAAGCTGATATGCGGTGTAACTCCTGATTTAAAAAAATCTTGAATCAGGGGACTGTCACAGTTTTGTATAGTGATACGGGAAACCATGACGATGGGGTGACTACAGGGCGCTCTTTAGGATTTACAGGATCTTTTTTTTGGCATCTTGAAGACAGAAGTAGATGTTTCGACAAGCAAAAATTTAAACTTTAGTGGGGATAGCAATCCGACGACTCACATTGTCTTAAGCTATGATAAAACTGCCATTATGAATTTTTCGACATTTAGATATCCTATTGCTCGATTAAATAAAGGGGATGGGGCAAACTTCTCTTCGATCCGTAAGCTGGGAGTCTTTAAGCGTCCATACAGTGTTTTAATTTCTCAACGACTTTAACCGCTTCCAAGAGTAGTTCGAAACGTTCTTCAGATACTTCCAGTAAAGCTAAAATACCACATTGCATTGCCTCCACTAAAGGTCGATTCATGGTGAAGTTTGATCCCAAGATCGAGTCTGGCAGTAATCCATGGATCAATCAGATAGCGCATCCCTGGTCCTATTCCTATTAAATAATCCCTTTTTTTCTCACCCGGGATAGCATTGTGATTTCCTCCATAACCGAAATCGACAAAGCCCAGAAACTGTAAAGTGTCTCTAGGCAATTTTTCCCATAAATTGCTAAAAAGCCTAAAGGTGGGTGTTAGAATTTCCCCATTTAAGATGATTCCTCCATCATAGTTTAGCTCTCTCTCATCGTAACCGCGGACCGAATCAAATCCTCCAAGACCTATTTGTTCGCTTGGGAGTAAATTTTGAGAGGAGATCTGTCCTCTCGCTATGAGTGAAAGGGCAAATGACTGAGGGAGCCTTTGGAAAAATTTGAAGAGAGCTTTTGCATAAAGCCAATGGTTTTTTGCTTCTGGCCGTAACGCTGAATAATCGGCATTCGACTCATCGCCTAGTAGATCTCCAGGAGAGAAAAACAGTTCTCCATCAAAAGCAATCTGCCACTCATTTTTCCCAAAATCTCCTCCGTATCGGAGGGTGAATTGGGAAAGATTCACATTTGGGCCCACTACTGGAAAGTCTTCTGAAAATTCAATTGTATTATTCGTCCGTTTAAAATCGAAGCCAAAACCCATTTCGTGGTTTAATCGATCCGAGGGGGTAATAGGGAGAATATAACGGGCTGAAACTTGATAGCTATGTCCATGATTTTTCATTCCAGGAAAGGGGAGATCTGCGTAGACGCTAGAATATCCTCCATAAACATTTAATATATTGCGCCAAGGGAGAAGAGCAAGATACTGGAGAGTATTAGCTTGAAATTGGTGGAAGTTGTAAGAGCTGGTATATTGATAGGATACAAAGTGGTCTAGGCCAAATACTTTGGCACTATTGAATCCCGCAAAACATCGGCCTCTTTTTGTTATCTCAACTCCTGAGTTATCAGTTCCTGCATAGACGCGAATCGGCTGCCGATCTTCAACAATTAATGAAAGGTCTGTTGTGTGTGGTTCTTTCCCCGGGCTATAAATTAAATCAACTCGGCGGAATGGGTTCCGATTCATAAAATCTAAATTCTTCCGTAATTGAGTCGTATCAATGGGTTGCCCCGTTGTCCCGAGATAATTTTTAAGGAGAGAGGGAGAGGTGTACTTCCCCCCACTTACATTCACTTCGGCTACCCGACTCTCAAAAACATACACTTGGATCACCCCTTGAGTGATCTCTTGCTGGGGAATAATCACTTCTACAAAAGGGTGGTCCTGATTTCTATAGAACTCTTCAACGGTTCTCCGAATTCTGAGCGGTGTATCTTTTGTAATTGGGCAGTTTAAGAATAGATTTTCTAGTTGTTCCGCGAGGAAAGCGGTTTTTCCAGGAACCTTAATTTTATAAAACTCGATACCGTCTACCGTTTCTAGCTGTTTTTTGGAGAGTAGTTCTCCTTTATTTCCGATGAGGATGATTTTTCGACAAGTATTTGCCTCATAATTCTGAGGAGATTTACTTGTTGCATAAAGAAAATGAGTTGCTAGAAATAATCCTAAAAAAAGGGGGCGCATTCTACTCTACTAGTCGATTGTTTAATAAAAATGTTTGGGAATTAAACCGTTTTTGGTTTTGACATCTCCGATTTCCAGCCTCGCAGAAGGTCCCTTCAAAAGGCCACTCCCAATATTGCCCCATCATTGGTAATAAATAAGATAGCTGCGAATTAGCAACCGTAAAATCATTTACAACTTGAGCTGGTAAATTGGAGGTTGTAGAAGGGGGCGTTGGAGGAATGGGTGGAATAGGGGAGTCTGTATCGAAATTGAGAGGATAACTATCAGGAGCATAAAATAACGCCGCCTTTGTCGCTCCAGAGATCCCTGTGTCAGATCCAGCTGGCGTTACCGCAGTGCTAAAGATCGGCTCCGTTCCAGAAAGGAGATGTGCTGTAGGGCTTAAATAAAAGGTGCCATCATAGGCTAGAAGAAAAGCGTAATTACGGGGAGTTAAGTAGATTGAGGGGGCTGTAATTGATAACGCATTGAGAGCAACGATATCTGAGGTAGTGACTCCACTTGTCATATTAATCGTCGTATCGCCATAAATTGTCATCGCCTCATGCTCTCCCATGACAAAGCTTCCTCCAGTAAATGTCATGCTATTTTCATCCGCATAACTACTATAGATCGTCGCAATAGCGGGTTGAACAATCCGGTCTGCTGGCGCCAGCGAAATCGTCCCTCCTCCTGAAGCGTTTATTGAGGTCCCGCTGAATTGGATCGTTCCAGAGGGGATGAGATCAAAAAAAATGGTTGCAATGGTGGGTTGCAAAGTGATGTCTCCCCCGATGCCTGAGGCCCCTGAGGTGTTGATATCATTAACAAGGACCGATCCATTACTCGAAGTGATCGAAACATCTCCACCGTTAGTGGTTCCTGAAGTGTCGATCGCATTTGTAAAGGTGGTGCTATTGTAAGAAGAAACGGTGAGAGAGCCCCCATTTACACTAGATAAATCGATCGCCCCTGCCATCGTGACAGTGCTTGAATTTGAAGTCAGATTGAGCGTTTCTCCGGGCCCGCTAAGATTTCCTGTAATAGCTAAAATTCCACCCGAATGAATAGTTACCGAGTTGGTCAATAGGGTGCTCCCAGTCAAAGCAATCGATCCACTGGTTGCTGTTACACTATCTCCGAGAGCAATTCCGCTAGATCCTGAAGCGTTCGTAGAGGCTGTGATGGTGATTGCACTAGAGCTGCTTGTATTGAGAGTGGAACTAGTAGAAAACCCGAAACTCCCCGATCCAGAGCCCCCTATTATTGAATTAGTTGCCGTGAAACCTCCCCCGGTTGAAAAAGCCCCTCCCATGTTGATTCCGTGACTTCCACTTCCAGATCCCCCTGTACAGCCGGCGATGGTGACTGTTCCGTCGGTAATCGAGGAACCAAAAGTGATGAGACCTGAACTACTTGTGGTCCAAGCGGCAGAGGTGGAGACGCCATGCGATCCGCTCCCCGTAGCTAAGCTTGTCCCGCTCACATTGATCGCGCCGCCCCCTGCACTCCTAATTCCGTTTAGCGTCCCCATCAACACCCCAATCGCCGATCCGGTGGCTCCTAAAGGGACTCTTCCCGCAACGCTAATCGCCCCTGTCCCTGTCGCATTGCTAACCACCCCTCCGTTGATGTTGATTCCGTAGGAGGACCCGCTGTTGCTAGCAGAGGCGGTTCCGATCAATCTAATCGTACCTGCCCCTGTCGTACTCAAGGTTCCCCCGGTTAAAGAGATCCCATGAGAAGCGGTAGATCCTGTAGCCGATGAGGAGGCGGTAATTGCAATGTTCCCTGCACTGCTTGACGCAAAGTTAGAACCAGTTACAAATCCACTCGATCCTGTCCCTGTTCCGCTCACAATAGAGTTGATCGCTGTGACACTTCCGGTAGTCGAGAAAGTCCCTCCCATGTTGAGTCCGTGACTTCCACTTCCAGATCCCCCTGTACAGCCGGCGATGGTGACCGTTCCGTCGGTAATCGAGGATCCAAAAGTGATGAGACCTGAACTACTTGTGGTCCAAGCGGCAGAGGTGGAGACGCCATGCGATCCGCTCCCCGTAGCTAAGCTTGTCCCGCTCACATTGATCGCGCCGCCCCCTGCACTCCTAATTCCGTTTAGCGTCCCCATCAACACCCCAATCGCCGATCCGGTGGCTCCTAAAGGGACTCTTCCCGCAACGCTAATCGCCCCTGTCCCTGTCGCATTGCTAACCACCCCTCCGTTGATGTTGATTCCGTAGGAGGCCCCGCTATTGCTAGCAGAGGCGGTTCCGATCAATCTAATCGTACCTGCCCCTGTTGTGCTCAAGGTTCCGCCCGTTAAAGAGATCCCATGAGAAGCGCTCGCGTCGGCTACCGATGTGGAGGCGGTGATTGAGACATTGCCCGCTCCGCTTGATCCAAAAGTACCTGCAGAAGAAAATCCGTGCGATCCAGCTCCTGTCCCGCTGAGGATAGAGGTGATCGCAGAAAGGCTCCCTGTTGTAGAAAAGGAACCTGAGCCACCGATACTAATTCCGTGGCTTGCGCTCCCTGACCCTCCGCTGCATCCAGAAACTGTAAATGACCCTTGTGTAATCGTACTCCCAAAAGTGACCAACCCCGAACTGCCCGTTGTACATGTCCCGTCGATTAAAACTCCGTGCGATCCAGCTCCTGTAGCTAGGCTTGTGCCGCTCACATTGATCGCGGCTCCCCCTGCGCTTGTAATCCCCCCACTGCTACTATTTATCCCAACACCTGAAGAGGATCCGGTAGCCCCCAAAGGGACAATCCCTCCGACACTGATTGCCCCTGTTCCACTCGTATTATTGATAGAACCACCACCGATCAGCACTCCATAAGAGGTTCCGCTTGTTAAAGCGGAAGCAGTCCCTAAAACTTTGATCGTCCCTGAGCCTGTTCCGAATATAGATGAAGATGCTACTGTGATGACCCCATTTGAATCGAGTGTACCCACTCCAACCCCCTCGGCAACGATCGCCACATTGCCTCCTCCTGATGAGCCAAAACCTGCTGCAAAGTAAGCTCCGGAAGAGCCATCTCCAGACCCACTCCTGATCAAATTAGTAGCCGTTAGACTTCCTGTGGTAGAAAAGCTGCCGCTCACGAACAGTCCGTGACTTGAACTCCCAGATCCACCGATACATCCAGAAATAGAAACTGTCCCATCTGTAATCGTATCCCCAAAGGTGACGGCTCCTGAAGTGCCCGTTGTGCAGCTTCCCGTTAACTGTACCCCGTACGAACTTTCGATTGTGCTTGAAGTCGTTCCGCTTATGGAGATTGGACCTCCGTTACTTGTGGCATAATTGGTAGAGACTAAACGAACTCCGCTCCCACTCCCGTTACCAGGCAGATCCCCAGCAATACTAATGGCCCCTGTACCCGTTGTGCTAACCCCCCCTATTCCCGATCCTGCTACAGAGATAAGAACTCCTGCATTATTGTTACCCGTACATGAAGGGGAGCCCGTCCCAATGAGCTTAATCGTTCCTGTTCCGCTTGTTGCCATAGTGCTTCCAAGGAGTATTCCTCGACAGGAGGAACCAGTCCCCATTGTTGAGGCTGTAATTGCAATATTGCCTCCAGTAGTGCTTATGTTGGCTCCCCCAAATGTATTGAATCCGCAGTTTCCCCCTCCAGTACCCCCGCTGATCGAGTTAGTAGCTACGATATTCCCGAAAGTGGAAATGGTGAAATTATTCGATAGATAAATGCCCGCTCCTCCCGATCCACTTCCCCCTTGACATCCTGAAATAGTTGCAAGAGCTCCTGCAGGAGCAGGGTTATTAATCGTAGATCCAAAAGTGAGTGTCCCCGTTGTGTTAAGGGCCCAACTGCCGCTTTGTCCTATAAATCCAGATGCACCGTTTCCTGAAGCTAGGGTTTTACCGCTCACAAATACATTGCCTGTAGAGCTTGTTACAGCGGTGCTCAATCCTGTCACTCCTGAATAGACTCCCGAGCTTGAACCTAAGGTTCCAGAGGGGACATTCCCAGCCAGATAAATATTTCCGCTTGTTGTATGGACTCCCCCTGCTGTTATCGAAACTCCTCCTCCAGCGTTTGTCGCATCAGAGGAGCTTCCAAATAAGATGATATTCCCCCCATTCGTTGTCAGGTCGGCCGCAAGAGAGATCCCATTACTGGATCCCGCATTTGTCCCGTCGGCGCTGAATGCCATCGCATCGAATCCGGTTGTTGCACTCGTATTGGTGATATTTGCCGTGATACTAATAAATGAGGAGGCGAAGAGATTGAGTGTTGTTGCCGCTGTCCAACTGCTTGTCGCTCCGATAGGACTGCTCACAGTGATAGAGCCACTATTTGGCCCCGAGCCGCCCGCTCCGAGCGTTGAAATAGTTACGCTGCAGCTTTGAAGTTGCGTATTCAACGCTGTATTGAGAATTTGGTTGGTTGCAGTCCCTGTATTAATCGTGTAGGTATTAGGGGGGGATCCGCATCCGGTAAATGTACCTGTTGTCGCTGAAGCGCCAATCACAATATCGCTTGGATCAAGAAGGAGAATACCAGGCTTTCCTAAAGGAGATCTCCCATCGGTAAATCCCCCGTATTCGAGCAGTTTCCCCGACACTTCTGCAAGCCCCCCATCCCCTCCCGAAGGGCCCCCACAGATCCCTATTTTCCCGTAATGGAGAGTTGCCTCATCACTCCAGAAAATGACTTTTCCCCCATCCCCCTTTTCTAACGCATCGGTCCGGACAATTGTATCTTGTCCTGCCCATACGTGTTTTGCATTTTTAATTTTGGGGTTCATCCCCTGATAATCGCCTCCAATGAGCACCTCTCCGCCCCCCATTTGCCCAGAGGCGTTAATCTCTGCCCCGTTGAGAAGGTGAACATCGGTTCCTAAAAGGTGGACATCTCCTCCCCGATCTCCCGAAACATCGATGAGGCCACTGAGTTCACATACACCGCTTTCTGCGACTAAATAGACCTTGCCGCCCCTCTCTTCGATAGCACTCGCATTGATTTCGCCCGAAGAACGGATTGCTCTCTGGTAAGGATTTGTCCCAGTTTGTAAATCGACTACAAGGGCTTGGATCAATCCGCTCTGTTCAATGGCAGCCCCTTCGACAACACCTTCTTGGACCTCGATTTCAGGCTTAATAAAAATTCGAGTTCCCCCCTCCATCTGGAGCATTACATCGAGTCCAGAGACAAGAGCTACATGCCCCTTACGGGCCTCAATCTGCCCCCTATTTTCCACTCTCCTTCCGATCAACGCCACATCTCCTAAAGGGCAGGTGATTTTTCCTAAATGAATGACGGCTCCCTCTCCTTTCCCGGTAAAGTGTAGGGTATTTGTAAGGAAATCGGCATCGCAGATGTCAAGTGATGAGGCGGTAAAACCCGCAGTCTTGATTTGGGCATCAGGTCCTATTAAAACCCCATTTGGATTAAGGATGTAAACAGAGCCATTCGATAAAAGCTGCCCGAGGATTTGAGAAGTTTCAGATCCTACTACCCGGTTAAGAATCGCAGATTGGGAGCCCGCCTGTTGGAATTGGACTCGCTCATCAGCTCCTATAGAGAATTGATCCCAATGGACAATTGCCCGATCCCCGCTCCGAAAAATCCATTCCCCATTTTGGAAGAAAAACCCCTCCATTTCCCCTGAAACTCCAATAGGGTTTTTCGGAGCAGCAAACAGGCAAGATGAGAGAAATAGGCAGAAGATCGAGGTAGACAAATGCATAGTATTTAAAAATTGATGTTTTATGGGTTTTTTAACAAGTAATTTTCACTCAATATTTTCCAATACTTAATCATTCTTTGGTATGAAGTGGGTATATTTTTTTTGCAATTAAATTCGCTTCTGCTTAAGATGATTCGCATGATAATTAAAATTTTATTTTTAAGAGAGGGGGGATGTTTCGAATGCTGGGATTTAAGACTTTTTCTATATACAAGCTAATATGTGGTGTAACTCCTGTTTTAAAAAAAATCTTGAACCAGGGGGGAGGTATCGCCCTTTTTTTCCTCCTCTATGCTCCATCTTTAAATGGGGCTTTGCTTGTCGATCCATCGGATGGGACAGTCACAGTTTTGTATAGTGATTCGGGGAATCATGACGATCAGGTGACTACAGGGCGCTCTTTAGGATTCACTGGAGCTTTTTTTGGGGACACAAAGACTACAGTCGACGTATCGACAAACGGAAACTTAAATTTCAGTGGGAACAGTGATCCAACAACAACCGCTCTTCCGAACGCGACAGCTTCTATTTCCCCTTTTTGGGCTGATCTAGCGATAGAAATAGGTGATGGGGCTTCTATCATTGAGTCTGTAAGTCCAGGTAGCTATTATGCACTCACATGGGACGATGTTCAGTTTCCAGCCGATGATACGGCACGGATGACATGCCAAGTAGTCTGGTTTGGCTCCACTGCGACGGTTGGCGGATGTACATTTCAAGCAAATGACATTGTCTTTAGCTATGATAAAACTGCAATCATGAATTTTGATACATTCAGAGACCCTATTGCCGGGTTGAATAAAGGGGATTCAACGAATTTTGCCTCAATCCCTGGAACAGCTGATGGATCGGTTACGAGCCTCTCTCTTCTTCCAGATTCCTTTATTGTATTCAGGACTTCAGGGAGTACATATAGTGTAACAACTGGCTGCCCTCCTGGTAGTGGGGTTGCCTCTGGTGGAGCTTTTAGAAACCGAGATTTATACCAAACTGATCTTTATACTTCTCTTGTTTGGGAGCCCTCTTCTGGATTCACAGCAGCAAATTATCGGATTTATCGAGATGGGGGGTTGATTGCTACAGTAGGAGCTGCTCTCCAATCTTATCAGGATCACAATCTGAGGTCTAACACGCTCTATACATATGAAATAGTTGCGGTAAATTCGTCAAATGAGACAATGAGCATTGATACATTTACTGTTCGTACACTAGAAAATTAGATTTTTAACCGCTTGAGCCTATCCGTAATTTAGAGCTAAAAATCTGGAGGATATTTTGGACCCTTTTAGCATTTTTCTCTTCGGGAATATGAAAAATATTCCGCTCGTCAAAATATGGAGAGATCACCTCAAAAGCTCTATCCATTTTAACTCTATATTCCAGATAGGCTCTTAAACCAAACTTTCATGGGAAATAAAATGAACCGTTTTATACTTTATATCACTCTGTTTTTAACCTCTTTCAAAATTTCCCCGGTTTATGGAAACCAATATTTTGTTGAAGTCCGAGCTTCCTACTTTTACCCCATGGATCATTTATTTCGGGAAGTCTACTCGGGTGGGGGTCTTTATGGTGCGGAGATTGATCTGCAAATGTGGAAAGTCTTCTATGCTTGGGCGGGTGTTTCCTATTTTTCAAATTCGGGAGAGACAGTTCCCGATAAAGTGCCCTGTTCATTGACCTTTGTCCCGATCAATGCAGGGGTTAAAGCGATTTTCTATAATACAGGTGTCTGGAGACCCTATTTAGGTGCAGGTGTTACCGCTACTTATCTACAGGTTAAGAATGAATCCCCCTATTTGATTGGGAATAATTCTAGTTGGGCTCCTGGAGGGGTGTTTAAGACAGGGTTATTGATCAATCCTATGGATCTTTTTTTAATCGATTTATACGTCGATTATCTTTTGCAGACTGTCTCTATGGATAGAGGGGGAGGCCCTTTTGTTTTAGTTCAGGATGCCGATATCAGCGGCTTTTCTTTTGGCGGGGCTCTCGGATTTCAATTCTAGATTTGCTTGGAGGCGATGGTTCAAATAATCGACCATTTGAGGGGCGTTTTCAGCGAGCCACTCTTGGACGGGGGCGAGGGAGTCTAGGAGCGATTTTTGGTAGGAAGCAGAAGGGGATAAATCTCTACTTCGGAAAAAGCTCCCCACATCGATCTGATAGACCTTTCCCTCTTCATATCCGTAGTTCCGGAGGAAGGAGCGGTCCCGATTTAAAATCCCCTTTTTTGCCCTCTCTCTGATGTTGTAGACTAGAGCGTCGAGGATTTTCTCCGCCTCTTTTCTTTGACCTTTTTCAAGAGCCGCACTGAGAGCTTTCATGAAAAGGGGTTTTTTATACTGAAGGACAAAAGGGGCTTTTTCTAACGGGATTTGGCATTTGCATCCCGCTGCATCAACAATGGTAAGTTTTTTTCCTGTTGAGTGGCTTTGCCCGAGATGAATAGCTAAAAGGCCTGTTTGATTTTTCAGCTCATCGAAAGCGAGAGCAAAACTATCTAAGACAAACTGCTTTCGAGCCTGGTGAGTTTTTTCAAGCTGAGCGCGATAGGAGGCGATGGGGAGTAGGCGGGCCCAAAAAGGGGTCTTGTAAATATCTGTTCGAGGAAATTTAAGGACATATTTTCCGTCTTCACTTTCGAAAGCAAAACATTGACGCCCTCTGCCTAAATAACGGAATGTTTGTTGCAAAGCGAGGTCAGCCTCCTCATCCCAATCTTGCGTGATTTGATAGTCCAAACTTGGAATGCGCCTGAGACTAAATCCATCTTTCAGATGGTGCAGGGTTTGCCCAACTAAAAGAGAGAAAAGGGTTAAAGCGAAAACGAGAGAGAGTTTTTTGATCATTGGAAATAGGGGATTTCTCGGGTCTCTTCATTCCGTAAATAGAGGTGCGCATTGACTCGCTTGGGCTGCAGGTAATTGCGGAGAGCTGTATCAAATTTTTCAGAAGAGCAGATATCGCCGCAGGTGAAAAGATCGACGAAGCAGGCGGCATGTTCAGGATATGTGTG
>CAYWDE010000009.1:0-17755 GCA_964456885.1 uncultured bacterium
CATTTACATCTCCTTGGTCTTGTACTAACTGTTGTTTCAGAAGATTGATTTCCCCATTTTTATTTCGAACAGTAGCTGAATTAAATTCTGTATTTGGGATTGTGTGGGTGATTCTAACCTCAGGAAGACCGTCCCCATCATATTTGAATAGAAAGGGATACAATACTTTTTGTCCTGTGTCTGAAGCCTTTCTTATTAAATCGAGTTTGAATTTTCTCCCTTCAAGCTTTGCTTCAAATTGGCCTCCTCTATTTCTTTCAGCAAAAGCGGCCTTCAAAGCAGGATCAGTAGGAACGATTTTAAATTCTTTTTCAATAAAGACTAGGGCGGCTATTGTACCTCTATAGTCTTTGCCTTTAAATACTCTCAAATCGTCTTTAAAATCGTCCTTCTGAGATGGGAGGAATTCATCATAGCGCTTTTGTCTAGCTCCCGCTTTCCAAGTTTGAACTCTAAGCTCTTCATCAGATTTTTTAGAGTACTCATGGAGAACAACAGAGCTGGTCCCTTTTTCTAAATTTTGAATTTCTTCTTGCAGCTTTTTGATCCTCCCCTCGGCATTTGCAATTTTGTCTTGTAGGAGAGTGACCCGATTTCCCACCTCTGTTTCTCGATCCGTAGCGGTTTGGATCGCGTTATCGATTCTATCAATTTCTCCTTGAATTCTCTCCCTTGCATCTTTATTGACTTGCTCAACAGCTTTTTGTAATTCCTCTTTAAGGGGGCCAGCTAATGTTTCTGGAGACGCTTGAGCTTCCTCTAGTTGACCGATTAAATTGCGTAGGTCTCTTTGATTTTCAGTGAGCAGGAGAGCTCTTGCTTGTTGATCCCTTTTTTTTTGTTTGTACTGTTCAAGTCCCCCCTTTTTATGAGTTAATTCACTCTCTATTTCTTGTAGAGAACTAGGAATTGAGGAGAGGTATTGTCCGAAGATATGTTGAGTCCAGGTATTCGTCGATAACTCAATATACTCTCCGAATTTCAATCGCATTGCGCCCCCTGTCATCAGAGGGGCATACTGACTTTTATCTACGTTTCCAGCCTGACTATATTTTGCTAGTAAGCGGTTGCGGCTCAATCGGTTTCTGATATCGATAAAATCAAATTGCCCATTTGATTGCATAGAACGCAAAGATTGCCAAATCCTGCTTCTAGAGCGGGTTTTTTCTATCTCTGAATCGATATCTTTGGCCCCATCTTGCTGTCTCTTTAAAAGCTCTGTCAAACGCTCTTGGCTCGAGTTGAAGAGGGCTTGAATACGAGTTCCATCTTCCAATTTTTTAACGGTTTCAGGGAGGCTCTGCTGAGATTTAGTGATCAGGAAGAAAACATGAGAGCTATCTTTCATAGAGTCAGGATTAAACGTGCGTGGAAATCTCTCTTTCACTGTCTCGACAAGTTCGAGAATGGCGTTCCCTTTTTCATCTAAAAAGGAGTGGATAGGCACGGTGATGACGATCGATTTAATAGTACCCGATCCTTGAATCGCCCGATCGATGCTCAAGTTTGTGCAAAGTTCATGTTTTTGGCCTCTTGTATCTTTAAAGCCTGGGCAGTCTGTGAGCATAAAAGGGGAGTCTTGTAAAGGATAAGCCTGGGTATAAAGAGTCTCTGAATTGCCGATAGATTGTCCAATACGGGGGATATCATCTAGTAAACCTTGTTCAGGGTCTACTTCGACAACCGAGTCTCCTACGGCATTTTTGATATTTTTAAGGCGGGTTTTTAATAGGAAATTGACAGATGTGCTTTTCCCTGAACCTGTATTCCCCATAAAAATAATGAGCTCTTTTCCAGAGAGTTTATGGATATGCCGAAAAGCAGCATTTAGGAGTCCCATAGTATGAGAGATAGAGACAACGTTCTTTTTTTTGTCATCATGTAAATTTTCCTCAATGACATCTGCAACGAGGTTTGCGTAATTTGCGTCGAGAAGAAGCTCTCTCAGAATTTGTTCGGGATCTATCTCCTGTTGTAAATCCTTAAGATATTTTTGGGCAACCCCCTTTAGACGATCAGCTAGCTGAGGTTTTTGGGCTGTAAAAAGGGCGATATTCCCTTTAGTGAAATTTTGTTTCACTAGATCGTCGAGCAGCGCATCGAAAACTGCCCTGTTTTCTTCTTTTCTTAAGTCGTCTCGGAGCTGAGTTCTTTCTCTTTCGATCTCTTGTAGGCAAGCCAACTTTAACTCATTTTCATCTACTTCATTTTTAATGAGAATTTTTTCGCCGAAATTTTTTGTATCGATCCCCTCAATTTCCCTCACTTCTCTACCAAGAATATTCAATGTCGCATTTAGTTCATCAACAGTGGTGTAAGTTTTTGTTTTGTCTGTCCCTTTTTTAATCGAGACTTCAGTAGGCTTTTCAGAATCTCCATCATAAGTAGCCTTTAAAGAGTAAAGGGTTTTACTAGGTTCGCTCGGATCTAGTAAAATAGTGCGCTTGCATTTTTTGCCGAAATCTTTGTAAGGGCCTACAGTTCCTCCAAAAATATAAGTGCCTCTTTGAATAAGAGGGGGAGAAGGATCGGTAGAAATAGGTTCGATATCTAAGACTGAATCGGTTTGGAAGACCTTGTCGAGAGCTCTCCAAAATCCATAGATTGTTTTATAAACAATTTGAACCTCGTGATTTTTTGTGACATGAATCTCAGAGTGATCTTGCAATGTAAAAACCCAATTACCATCTGAGTTTTGAGCGTCGATGATTTTCCCATTATAGGAGCAGAAGGTAGTCGGATCTGTTAGATAAAGGGTCTTCCCGATAAAAAAAGAGGGGGGTTCATTCCAATAGATATTGAGCCCATTTTGAGCCTTAGGGGTCTCTCTTACGGCCTCAGCCAGCAATGTATCTAGGTCGAAATATTCAGTTGTTTCTAACTCCGCATTCATTTTTGAGAGATCGGCCCCTTTCGAACTGTATTGGCGGGGAACGGTCTTTCTGAGCTGCTCGACATCATTATCGAGAATCGATTGTTTGATAGAGCAAATATCCCCATTATCTAACCTTTTTGTTCCATCCAATTGGAAGAAAAGCTTAAGAGCAGGTGTCAAACTGCCTTTCTTCTCTTCAAGTTGGAAAAAAGGGGGGTAAAAAAGGGAGAAATCTTTCTGAATCGACTCTCTAAGCTGCCGGAAGTTCTCCTCCGGGCCCATCTTAAGAGCATTGATATTTGCTTCGCTTTTTTCGAATAAGGTGGTTAGATGTCTTTTTGTGTCATCGGGGAGAGTTAAATCGTCAAAAAACTTCATCATAGGAAGAGAATCGAGGATCTCTTCTTGAACTGAGAGTCTTTGGAATCTATCTAATACATCTTCGAGTAAGTAGGGATTGGCCATCTCTTTTAAATGTCTGTCGAGAGCGGCAAGCGCCTCCTCATAGGAGATCCCCCCTAAAATGCGCCCGTCTAAATGGATCCTATTTCCCCCATCGCCTAAACGGGTCATAAGCGCAGAAGAGTGGTTCAGGTAGAGTAAAAAGCTTTCTGCACTTGGAATAGAGCTGAGCTCTTTAGGTAGGTTTTCCGGTGCAATCGGAATAGAGCGGCCATTAGATTCGAGGATCTGGGCGCTCACTGTTTTGTCTTCTGGCCAATAGGTAAATTCGATCTTTTGCCGATTTGCTGTTGTGACCGTTTTCGAGCAGGTAGTAAGTGAAGGGGTAGCTTGTGTTGGAGAAACAGGGGGCTCTACCACTTCGTGAAAGTGGATTGCAAAATTGGGGTCTATCCGCTGACTGTTAAAAGTAACCGACATATAACCTCCTTGCAGGTTTGGGCAAAGAAGCTAGCAAAAAATTGACTTTAGAGCAAAAAAAATTGATTTATGAGAAATCTGGTTTTTTGTTAACTATTTCTTCCGATTTTAAAAGAGAGATCTATGAGACCAATTTTAAACCATTTCAGTACTGACCTAAACTCTTATCGCAATTTTGTCAATTTCTCTAGTATGGGGTGCGAACAGTTTTTCAAAGATTCTCCCATTTCTCAAATCGCTCAAAAGGCTTTCGTCTTTTTGAATCTATGTTTGGTTGGCAAGGAGGGGGGAGAGCTCTTCAAGGGCTGTCGTCAAGAAAGCCGTCTCAATCGGGAAGCCTGGGGCCCTCATCTGGCGAACATATTGAATATCGTAGCGGCTGCATCCTCTGTTTTTTATATGGTCGGCTATATCAATACGCCCCTCTTTATCCTCGCCTGCTCTTCCCGTATCATCCCTTACGCGACAAACTTTTTCAAAGGGAGCGCTTATACCCCTCTTTTAAAAAAACTCAATTCTCAAAATGGGGGCCTAAGCGGGTTACAGCTGGGGATAACTAATCTGAATATTCCCCTCTCTTCCGGTCTCAAAAGGAAGATGGAGGCGCTAACCGAAAAAGAAGAGCGGTTCCGATCGCTCTATCATCGGTATGAGAATTTGCTCAATCAGATCAACGATCCAAAAACTCGTTCAAGAGATACAATCACAACTTTTTGGGCGGAGAATCAAACCGAACTTCTAGAGGAAATGAGATCTACTCTGAAAATAGTAGTTGAGGCGATCGACTCGAAAGATGCCGATGAAGAAGAGGTTTTGCAACGCGCAAGAGAGGTGGCTATCCAAATAGTGACTCGCACTTCTCTTGGTAGATTGATCGAAAAAATAGATACCACTCCTCGCGAGAATTTGTACAGAGAGATGCAAGAAAGCTTAAAAAACTTGCGCAACTTAGATTTACTGATCCAATTTGGCTCTTTTCTTTTGGGGATCGCTTATGTTTCTTTGCTCATCGTCTATAACGGCGTATGTCCTTATGAGGGCCTCATCTATCTCTCGTTTTTCGCCTATAATATTTACGAATTTTGGAAAGAACGGTATGTCCAATTAAAGCCCCCCTCTAGCCTTTCAAACTTCAAAGAATTTGATCAAGTAGGAATTGCTTTACAGATAATAAAATCTAAGATGAAAGAGGTTACTGAATTGCCCAGTTGGGTCGAGCGCTGTATCACCCTTAATCAGCCTAGCACCCAGAATTCCACTGGAGCAACAGGTTTTCCTTCCGATTTTTTGAACTCAGTGAAAGAGTTTTCAATTACCCCTTTACACTCTATTAGAGGATTAGAAACTAATTCTTAAGATCGGTCTTAAAGGCTCTATCTACAACTCCATTAGGTTCAAACTGACCCATTAAAAGGGTATAGGTATCGGCCCCTTTTTTAGAGAGCCACTCCTCTGCAAAAAGGGCGATATCCTCCACAATCCGCTCATGCCGATAATAGGCGAGAAGAGTTAAATCGATCTCGCTTTTTCCGTAGCCTTTGTAAAATAGTTTTTCTTCCTTTGATTGATTCCAAACATTTCCCACCCCACCTCCAATAAACATCAGATCCCTTTCCTTCGGAGCTATGATCGGGTCATCCCAATCGACTATATAGATTGACCCACTCTCACTCACCAGTACGTTCCCCGCATGAATATCGGAATGGCAAAGAACCGATTTAGGAGATAGATTTTGGATCTTTTCAGCTAACTGCTCAGCTCGGTTCACCAATCGCTCAACAATCTCCATTTTATCAGCTACTAATGTTCGGAAATCTGCCTGTTGATAAAGTGAACCGACAGCCTTTCTCCATTTAGGGGAATAATTTTCTTTGCGGATCTGTTTTTTTAGATTCGCAGGTAATTTCACATTGTGAACCTGAGAAAGAGCTTTCCCAAGCTTGATCCATTGATCATCGCTCAATTTTTGGACAAATCCATTTTCCCCCTGCACAAATGGGAATACACTTAGAGTCCAGTCTTTTATCCGCAGTACTGATTGCCCCCTTATTGTTCGAACAGGGGAGATGATCTCTCCCATTCCCATATTTTGCAACAACTCGAGGAGAGCGATGCTTACATCAGAATGGGGGCCCCATTTTAGTTTTAAAAAATAGGCCGTTTGTCCCGTTTGTGCTTGATACACTTTTGCATTCGGATCGGCTCCGAAGGGGAGGGGAGTCAGTTTTGCCGTTTCAATCTCGTAATGGGTTTTTAAACAACAGATAAGCTCGCTATCTGAAGGGGGAGATTTTTTTGTCATGGTAAAAAGATGCTATCAAACTTGACATTTCTTATTAATTACAGTATTTCTCAATTCGCCTGAGAGGGAAACAGTTTTTACAATCCATTAATTATAAATGTTTTTTGTTATTGCTCATAGAATAGCGCCGGGCTAGACCGGCTTCTACGGAGAATTACGATAATTTCTTTTTATAGATACCTGCAAAATTTGGCGCTAGTGTGCTAAAAAACAAAACCCACTCCAGTCTCTACCTCCCGACGGGAACTTAAGCTTTAGCTCCTAATCTGCTAGTCCGGAACTTTAACAAAATGTGACTTCAAGAAACTACAGCATAGCGGGCTGCTATTTTAACATTCGAGGCGCCAGCCATTTTTAAAAACAGGTTTGTTATCCGCTTATATATAAAAAAAATTGCATTAAATCTTAACAGACTTTTAAAATTTTACTTTATTCTAAGACTCGGGGGGAGAAAATCTATGAGCGCAATAACAACCTTATGCAAAACCATTAGGATAGCGTGTGAAGCATCGGAGATTGTAAACGATACAGCACAGGCCATTTCTAACCAGAACGGATCAGGAAGAGATGTAAGTACTGCACTGACTGTTGTCAAAATTTGTTCCTTAGTAATAAATTGCACTGAATTTGGAGCTCAACTTAGAGGAGCTAGTAACGCCACACTTAAAAATATCAAGGGTGTTGAAGTCGCATCAAGAATTGTCTCGGGGGGATTTACATTAGCACAAACAAGCATTGAGGCAGAAGCGGAAGGTGATATTGGGTGGAACCATTTTGAGAAGGGTTTCCTGGCCCCTATTGCCGCTATAGGCAGATCTTTAAATGAGGAAGCAATTTATAGAGAAAAAGCCTATTTGGATATGACTCCTGAAGAATTATCGAGAGAAAGAAGAGCGGTCTGCGACGGAGAAGGAACTGCTGTCACAACCAGACCTGTTGTTAGAGAGGAATGTGAAGCCATTTTGCAAGATGCAAAAAAAGCGGATCCTGTTTTAAACGCAGCTGAAGCCTTTTTTAAAATAGGGGCAACGACTCGAATCGTCGGAAATTTAACGAAAGCATATGAGAAACTCGCTCAACGGTTGCAACAGGCTGTTCCTGTTGCTGTCCCTGCTGTTCCTCCCCGACCGATAGCGGTAGCTAACGAACCTGTTTCTGTATTTAATCTTGTTGCGCTTCCTTTAATCCCAGAAGAACTGCACGATGACCTTATTTTTCGGCGGTATATTTGTCCAATTACAGTACAGCCCATTAGGCATCCGGTAGCCCTTCCGGGAGAACCCCATCTTTTTGAACGGGGACCTTTGTCGATTTGGATAATAGAGCGTGGGACCTCCCCTACGAATCGACGACCTATAGAGCTGCATCAGATGATTGCCAAGCCAGCGATTCAGGCTTTAATTAATCACAGGCTCCTATTCCATCAAAACCGGCTTATTCAACACGTCCAACAAGGATTGGCAATCGCAGCTGACCATGCATTAGTTCAAGCAGCGGAGGCTGAAGAATAGGATCTATTATCACATGCTGGCTCTCCATTTAGTGTATGCTAATAAGGAAAAACCCATATAGTTATTTTTCTTTTGACTTCGCTTCAATCAGCAGTTTCGTTAATAGTGCCAAACGACTATCAATCAGAGATTGAAGCGCGGGTAAGGGAATTAAATCGGCTTCCGTCAAAGTACACCGTGTCAAAGGAGAGGTGTGATTCTGTTTAATCCATCGAAGAATCGCTTCTTTCTCATAGAGAGCTTTCCGATTGGGATCAGCTACAATATGTCGGATAGGTTCTCTTGTTATCACGCAAATATACTTAGAAAGGATAGGATCTGTATGCAAATAGAAAGGAATTGTGTCCAGTTTAAGAAGGTCGCAATCCTGATATTCGTCTGTATACGGACCCTTCCTTTTTTGAGCTATTGCCGCTCCCTGGCTCACCAAATTCGCCGATAAAGTGGTTTCTAAAATATTCAATCCTAGAGATATTCCTGGTCCTTGCAGGGAATAGGCAGGAGGGTGAACAGTGGTAAAGTTTATATCCGACCTCTCTTCAGGAAACGAATTGAAATCTAAAGGATTGGCTTCTTCGAGCTGTGAGCAAGATAGGACTCCTTGCTGTCTTTCACTGAAAGAGCGACCGACTCCAATAAGGGATCCCATAAAATTCTCCACAGAAGCAATTTTTGATCTTTGATCGGATTTCAGCATCCGAACCCAAGAAATAGGAAGGGTTGAAAAGCGGGTGAAAAATTCTAGGTTCTTTAAAGTTCTTATCCTCTCAGGTGAAGAATTCCCCGCCTGATACCATAAAGCATTCACCTCAAGGGCAAATATGAGCGATCTGGTGACAAAATCTACCTTTTCAAGAGACTGTTGATTTTCTTCTTGAGAATAATCGCTTATGAGTCTTGAGAAACCGCACCCTAACCTAATAGCTTGACATATAGAAGTAATAGACATAATCAACCTCTATCAATTGTCTGTTCATCAGTAAACTCTAGGAGTTGGTATGCCACTGCCGTTAAATTTTCACGAATGGCCCGTTGGAGTTCTGTCGATTCTATCAGATTTTCTTCATTGAACGGAATATGGGCTGGCCACCCCGGGGGATTCTCGTTAGGGTGATCCCAAGTCCAGTTTTGAATAGCAGAGCGCTCGTATTCAACTTCTAAAAACTCACGATTTTCTTCAAGGACTCTATCAGGAAGGCGAGGGACCACAATGAAGCGGATCGGATTTCCAGAAATGGCACAGACATTTTCCCTTAGAGCAGGATGGCGATGCAAAATCTGTGGAATTTCGCGCACTTCGATAAAATTGTTAGTCAGTCCTCTGGTTATGACCTGTGAGGATTGTCGGAGTTCTTCTACTGCTGCCCTTAAATTTTGAAGAATGGCCGATTGACGTCTTGGCGATTGTCTCACATTGTCTTGATTCAATGGAAGGTGGGCTGGCCAACTCGGTGGATTCTCGTTAGAGCGATCCCGCAACCAGGTTTGAATAGCAGAGCGCTCGTATTGAACTGCTAAAAGAGCAGGATCAGCTTGCAAGTCTTCGAGAGGAAGACGAGGTACCCTGATGAAGCGGATCGGATTTCCAGAAATACAACAGACATTTTCCCTTAGCGCAGGATAGTGATGCAAAATCTGTGGAATTTCGCGCACTTCGATAAAATTGTTAGTCACTCCTTGAATGAGAGCCCGAATCTCGTTATTGGCAAAAGCTAGGTCCCTATTGACTGGGTTAATTTCATCCAAAGGTAACCTGTTTAAAGGAACAGGCTCTGCGGCTCGAGCGCGATTATCTATGATCTGTGGAATTATCAGTTCTTCGTATTGTCGGTATTCTTCTGCAGCTATCCTTAAATTTTGAAGAATGGCCCATTGACGTTCTGGCGATCGTCTCAAATTTTCTTCATTGAACGGAATATGGGCTGGCCACCTCGGCGGATTCTCGTTAGGGCGATCCCGCAACCAGGTTTCAATAGCAGAGCGCTCGTATTGAACTGCTAAAAACCCACGATTTTCTTCAAGCTCTCTATCAGGAAGGCGAGGGACCACGACGAAGCGGATCGGATTTTCAGTAATGGGGCATACGTTTTGCATTTGCGCAGGATGGCGGTGCAAAATCTCTGGAATTTCGAGGATTTCGTTAAAATCGTTAGTCAGTCCTTGAATGAGAGCCCGAATCTGGTTCACAGCAATGTCCGCGGCCGCATTAGCAACAGCTTCCTCCATATTGACGGGATTGGCGGGCCTATCTTCAGCAATACGGAGCCTGTTTAGAGCGACAGGAGGATCTTCGGGAGGATCTCCGGCTGGAGCACCGTTTTTCATTCTACTTATCCATTCCAAAATTTTTAATCCAATTTCTTTCAATTTATCTCTGATGCAAACACGTGCTTGCTCCAGGTCTTCACGATTGGTAATCACTTCAGAGAGGGCCGTTAAAAGGTTTGTTGCATATTTGACTGTCTCTGGATCCCATTCCAAATAATCAGGATAAGCTTTGTGAAACTCGGTTATGCCATCCCCTCCTCGAAATGCCAATACGGCAACAAAGTTCAACCAATCAGCTTTCTCCAGCCCTCCTTTTTCTGCAAAAGGTTTCGAGATGGCGCAACCAGCAGCTGTCAAACCCGCAAAAATCCGGGCAGGTGTTTCAACTGGAGTGAGGACCTTGCTTAATACTGCAGTTAGCCTAGAGACGATCGCTTGCTCTCCATAGGTTTTATTTACGATTCCGAAAAGTTTGCTAGCTCCAACTGATCCTAGTTCGCCTGCTTGCAAAATAGCAAAAGCGGCATGAGCTACCATATCGACCTTCTCGGCTGTTGTGGTACTTTTTTTATCTCGAATTTCCTTGATTCTTTGAAAAGCTTTCACGCTTTGTGCGATTTTTAAAAGAAGATTCGCGGCAACCCCGACCATCTGTACTGACATATATCCCTCCATCTAGAAAAATGAAAAATAATTTATTGATTTAATCAAAATAATGTCAATATTTATTAAAGATATTTCTTCTATTCAAGAGGGCTTGATTCTTTAAGAATGAGTACTCTTTCGCTAGCCTCTGTTGCATCCGGCATCTAAGCTTTAGACAAAGTCTCGTCTTGATATGAACACTGTTTCAGTCGGATGAACGTCGAAGGGGGGGGAGTAAGATTACCAGCTTCAATGCCGTAATGGATTAGATCGTCATGTAGAGGGAAGATTTTTTTGTCATGGTAAAAAGATGCTATCAAACTTGACATTTCTTATTAATTACAGTATTTCTCAATTTGATAGATCGAGGACTTTTTATGAAAAGTAGCTGGCTTTTTCTTTTAGGAACCTGTGTTGCCGGTTGCATGTCGAGCAACGGACTCCAATATGAGGCGGTTGCCGAGACGAATGTCTACCGGATCGCGAGAGTCCGAAAGGGGATGAGCGAAAAAGAGGTCCTCCAGATCATGCATAAACCTTACAGCTATGAATCGTTCGAGACGGATGAGGATGTTTACGATGTCTGGTTTTATGTGACTAAACCGACAGGTCTCGATCAGACCCGGATGGTCCCTCAGAACTTAACCCCCCTCACATTTAAAAATGGGGTTTTAGTCGGCACTGGATACAGCTGGTACTATTTTGCAATGAAAGAGCAAGCAAATCAAAGAGAGGCTGAGGCTCCAGAGGCGACAGAAGAAAAACCAAAATCTCAAGCGTTGGAAGATGAGGAATTTGAAAAGGCGCTAAAACCACAAACTCCAGCGAAAACCCCTGCTCAACAGAAAACAGACTCAGAAAAGCTACCGCCCAACGTCCGGATTGTCAACGATGATACAGCTATTTCAAATAACCAGCTCCCTTTGGCTGTGTTGGAAAAAACATTCTCTAAAATCCGTAAAGGGATGTCTAAAGAAGAGGTGCTCAACCGTTTGGGAGATCCAATCGATGAAAAGACCCTTTTAGTAGGAGATGATACCTACGAAATCTTCTTCTATGAGGTCACCCCTAAAGATAAAAAAAAGGCTCCCCAAAAAGTCCCCCTCACCTTCAAAAATGGGACCTTAGTCGGGTTGACCAAAAAAGAATACAATCGGGTGAGACAAGAGTCTGGGATGAGCCGCATCGGCGAGTACGATGAACAAGACGAGCGGATGCAAGAAGACGAGTCGGAGCAAAACTTCAATTATTGGTAAATAATCCAGAAAATCGATGAAAATTTATTTTTAGAACACACTCTTAAATTTTTTCCCGATTCCCTTTCAATCGGAAATCCTTTAAAATACTTCCGAAATTTCTATTTATAACGGCTCTATTTATAGCCCACCTTTAAAAATTTTTACCCAGTAAACTCATGGCTCCTCCTATATCTCCCTCCCAACCTATTCCCCATCAAGGCAATAAGACTCAGACACCGCCCCCCGAAAATCCTCAGCTCGAGGAATATAAGGATCCAAATCGTGCCTCCCCATCTTTAGATCCTTCTCGGGCGCAAGTTTTAAAACCAAAGGTTAGAGATTCTGGCCTACTTTTTGATGATCGGGACACCCGATCGACTCTCTGTCATACAGGGCCCATGACTGTAGAACATTTCGATGAAGCAACGGGGATGCTCACAGCTCGGTTTGATTCAATAGAATCGTATCAAAGGGTCAATCAACTCATGGCCGATCGGATGGCGGCCTATTCTATTTATGCGGGAGCCAGACGGATGGCCGGAAAAGCTGGATCTATGGAATCGATTCCTACTCGGGCATGGCTTGAGAAAGCTCTCCTAGCTACTGCAGAACAAGTTAAAGATGAAAAACATGGGGAGATCGCGGCCCATTACTGGTCCCAAGCTTCTGGAGTCGCTGCAACTAGAGAAAAAGGGGAAAAAGAGTTTGAAGAGAGGATTTTAAAGCTGAAAAAAGCCTTCCTTTCAGATCCACCGAATTTTGATACATTTTTCGAGGATTTTGAAGAGGCCCATCGTTTAAATCCAAAGAGTTTTGAACCGTTTTATTTTATGCTTATTTATAGCTCAAATATCGCGGGAGTCGATCCTCAGATATTTGAGAAGATTGTAAAAGATGCTTATAACATTTCCCCTATCCGGACGTTCAACTGCTTAATGATCTATCTGTCATTCATCAATATGAGAGAGCCTAAGCCCACCGATCAAAGAGCTGAACATATCCTCCCAATTTTTCAAGAACAGTTTTCATCTGATGTGGCCCTAGCTATGACGATTCATGATTTTACAACTCGGACACAAAAAGCCATTGTTGAGAATAGTGAAGAGCTTGTAACAGAGTTGCGGAACCAATTTTCTCACCATTTAGAAAGTGGGCTTAACCTTGTTAGAGCGCGCGATCTAACATCTGCCCGCGATGAATTCTCTAAAGCGACTTATTTCCACATTTCCGATAAACGCCCCTATATGTATCGAGCTCTCATCGATTTAAGCAAAGGGGATCCTTTATCTGCACTCAAGCAAATCACAGATTTAGAGCGGACTATCCGGATGAATGATAAAGATCATTATAGGAGGGCAGAAGACCGCTTTTGGAAATTTTTTCTCGATGAAAAAAAGACAGCCATTCAACTTGAAGCCCCTTCTGAAGCCTCAGTTTTAAAGTCTCTTCTGAAGATTTTCCGTTCCGATCCTGTTGTCCCTGATGCACTACAGAATTTCTATCATGCGATGGTGGGTTACCTACAGAATGAATCTGCCGATCCTCTCTGGGCTCAGCTCGCTATTGATCTCGCCTCAGAGCATGTAGGGGTGCTTCGGACAACCTCCTCATCAACAGAGGCGGAGAAAAAAAGGGTGGGTATTTTCATGCACCTTTATGGGCTAGTACCCAGTTTCCTCTATCTTAAATTATTAAGTTCTGAAAAAAACCTTACTCAATTCGAAGATTTTTTTGCTCAAGATGCTGAGGGGAACCTCAATATCTCGATCAACCTAATCATGAGTAGTTCCTCAAACAATAGAGAGCCTCTTCAGATCGACCCCATGTTGTTTGAAATTTCTCAAGAAACTGAGGAGCCGTTCCTAAGATCTCTATTAATGGAGACATATACCCAGTACGGTTCTCTATTTCTTCGCGTTGGGGGGCAGCTGGAGAATTGGGATGAAGTGATCCTTGCAAAGATGCCTGAGGATTGTGGATCAATGAGCCCCTCTTTTATCTCTGCTCTCTTAGACCGTTATGACGAAGAGGGGACAGCGGAGCAAAAAACAAAGCTTATCCAATGGGCGTGTGACCATTTCCCGATCTATCCAGAGTCTAGAAGAGGGGACCTAACCCGGTATGTATTGAGTTGGCAATTGAATCAGCCCATCCCTTGTATGGGAATTGATCCTCTTGCAGAAGCGGCAAATAAATGGCTTCAGTTAGTGAATTTTCAGTTCAGCTCGAACCTTGGGGTAGAGTCAACCAAAGAGCCCGAGTTTGCCTCCGAGTCGAATAGACCTTTAGGAATCGCTTTTCAGACATGGAGCTTAATTCACAAAGGAGAGTTCCTTAAAGCTGCCGATCGTCTGGATCTCTTTTTTCAGAATTGGGACGATTTTCTTAGCCAAGAGATTGATCCTGCAGCCCTCCGTGCTTTGTGCCTCGCTCGAGCTCTACTAGCCGATCGAGATTTCATTCAGCCCAGAATTTTTGATTCTCTTTCAGGAAGAGGCCTTGAATTAGCCGGGGAAGCCCTATCGATGATAGCTCGAGAAGGGGTGATTATGCGGTACATCATTCCAACTGAGAAAATGCCAAAAGAGAAAGCTCAAAAGCTTTATCGCCTCTATTTAGGTCAGAAAAGAGGGGAGAGTGATCTCTCCTATAAAAAACGGCTTGAGGCGTCCCGAATCCTCGACCCCTCCAATCTACGAGAAGCTAAACGGTTTAAAGATGCTGAAGAGGAAAAAAGAGGTGATCTAGATCCGAGCTGGGTCCTCCCTTTTCTCAAACTCAATTCAATCAAAGAGGTGAGGGGGGCCGTTGATGAGAGAATCAAACGGAACGGACTCCGAAGGGGGAAAAATCGGCAAATAGGGAATGAAAAACCGGCCTATATTGCAGATCCTGAATTTATCGATTGGGTTACAGAGACAAAAGATCTGATCTCTCAATATGTGAGAGAGCCCCAAAAAATAGAAGGGGAGTTGAATAGAAAATTCCCTAGATTCCCTGGAAGAGAAGACTTTATCGTAGAATTGAAAAAAAAAGCGGGACATCTAGAGTCTTTTCAAATACTTACAAAGAAAACTCCACCCCCAGAAAAAAACCCAGGCCGCCGGTTTTGGCAGCTGATCAATCAAACAGCGCAGCTCATAGAGACTGTGGCCTCTTCAAAACGGAAAGAGGAGGATTTTGATCTCTTTGTGATGAATAAGGAAGAGGCTGAGTTCGTCATGCAGCTGATTTACGAATGGGGCCTAGATGCTTGGGGAGATCGGGATATGACAGATTATGAGGAGGCTTTTCATGGTCCAGAAACCCACATCTGGGGAAACGGGCCTCGGATTCCCCACTTTAATGCAGGAGTCTATATTGCAGGGAATCGGGAGCCTATTAATACCCACATCTTCTACCCTTCTTAGAACTCTCCCTTAAAGCATTTTTTTCGAAAAGCGGATCCGGTAGATAGCCTCTACTTGGTCCGCGCTTGAAAGGCAACAATCTAGGTCTTTGAGGGTTCCGGTAGAGAGATCATACATCCAGCCGTGAACCCAGAGGGGTTGTCCGCGGCTCCAAGCGCCTTGGGCGATGGTCGTATGGCAGATATTGAGCACCTGTTGCATCACATTGAGCTCCGCCAGCCGGTCGTAGCGCTGCTTTTTATCACCAATCGCCTCCAATTCATCCTTAAAACGGGCATAGACGTCCCGGATATTCCGGAGCCAATTGTCGACGAGACCTAAATGGTGGTCTTCCATAGCCGCTTTGACCCCTCCGCAGCCGTAATGGCCGCAGACGATCACATGTTGGATCTTGAGCATGTCGACCGCGTATTCTAGAACTGAAAGACAGTTGAAATCTGTGTGGGGGAATAGGTTGGCTACGTTCCGATGGACAAAGAGCTCTCCAGGCTCTAGGCCTACGATCTCATTAGCCGGGACTCTGCTATCGGAACAGCCGATCCAGAGGTAGAGGGGATCCTGCGCTTCAGCCATCCTCTTGAAATAGTGGGGATCTTTAGATAGACGGTTGTCGACCCACTCTTTGTTGTTTTGAAAAAGTATCCGGAGCGTCTTCATATAAAAGAAAGTGTAACACAAGATAGGCCTCTATGCCAATTCGATTTTTTTGTGGTATATTGGTAGTCATGAACGGCTATTCAACCTCCCTTCCGTATCGGTGGCTCTATATCGATTTCAACAGCTATTTCGCAAGCGTCGAACAGCAACTAAATCCAGCTCTTAGAGGCAAGCCGGTAGCAGTGGTTCCGGTAGAATCAGATAGCACTTGTGCGATTGCAGCTAGCTATGAGGCGAAAGCCTTTGGGGTTAAAACTGGAACTCCTGTCTATGAAGCAAAGAGAATGTGTCCAAAGCTCATTTGCGTCCTCGCTCAGCATGAGGCGTATCTCCATTTTCATCACCGTATTCTCCAAGAAATCGATAAATATTTACCTGTGGCCCGAGTTTGCTCGATCGACGAGGTCGCTTGTGAGCTAATGGACAATGAAAATTCTTTTGAAAAGGCGACAGAGATCGCAAAAAAAATTAAAAAGGGGTTAGCGGCTCATGTAGGAGAGTGGATCAAATGTTCTATTGGGGTAGCTCCAAACCGTTATTTAGCCAAGTTAGCGACCGATATGCAAAAACCAGATGGACTTACGTTTATCCATTCTACTGAGTTACCGCAGAAACTCTATGGACTGAATTTACGCGATTTACCCGGTATCGGCGCCAATATGGAAAAGCGCCTCTTCCGCTTTCGGATTGCAGACCTACCTACTCTCTGTTCTCTTGACCTGAAGCAGATCCGAAAGGTGTGGGGAAGTGTTTTGGGAGAGCGGATGTGGTACTATTTGCGAGGGATCGACTTGCCCGATCTCGAGACCAAGCGGAGCAGTATAGGGCATAGCCATGTGCTGGCCCCTGAGCTCCGCCCCCCACAAAAAGCCCGCTCTGTCGCTGTTCGGCTCACTTTGAAAGCGGCAAGCCGTCTAAGGAGGATGAATTATGTCGCCTCCTCTTTCACCCTCTCTTTACGTACAGGAAAAGGGGATCAGTACCAGGCTTCTGCTAAATGTTGGCAGGCAAGCGACACCCCCACTTTTCTAAAACTTTTAAGCTCCCTCTGGGATCAACTCATGAAAGAGGCGAACCACCAAGAGATCAAGAAAGTTTCGGTGACTTTAGAGGAATTGACCGAATCGTCTTCTATCCATCCCGAATTTTTGATCGAATCAACCGATTTAAAGAAGAGAGCTAGAGCAGACCGCTTATCGGGGGCTCTTGATCAGATCAATCGGCGATATGGGCGGGATACGATATTACTTGGGATCCTTCCAAATGAGGGGAAGAGTTTTTCGGGGACAAAGATCGCTTTCACCCGGATCCCAGACGAAGAAGAGTTTTTAGAGTAATCTGCGCCTATGTCAATTCGATTATCCTTTTTTCTCCTCGTTTGGGTAGCAGTAAGAGCGGAAATCGTTTGGAATGGGATCGTCTTTGATGACCATACAGTCGCAAATCTAATCACCGTCATTACTACGACAAATCCGATCCGCTCTAACCCTGACACAACCTATCTTCGCGCAGTTCAAAGAAGCCTTTACCGAGTTCCAGCTCTTAGATTATGCAAAAAAATCATCGTTTTTGATGGGGTGCAGCCCAATAAGCCTCCCGAGGTTGCAGAGGCCTACTCTCAGTACAAGGAAAACGTGATTGAACTGACAAAAAACGACCCCCATTTCTCCAATACAGAGTTGATTTTTTGTCCCGATTGGCGCCACTTAGCCGGAACCATTAAACTGGCGATCCAACAGGTCACAACTCCCTTTATTTTGATCCAGCAACACGATCTTCTATTGAAAAAACTGTTCGATTTGAATGGTCTGATTGCGACGATGATGGCTAATCCTCTGATTAAATACGTCCATTTTTGTGAAGGGCCAAATAATGAGCTTTGGGCCGTTGATGAAGTGGTGGAAGGGGAGGTTTTTGTCCCATTGTGCCGTTCATTTGGCTGGACAGATCGGACTCATGTGGCTAGT
>CAYWDE010000010.1:0-5708 GCA_964456885.1 uncultured bacterium
CAAGGGTGAGAAAAAGGGAAATCTGGAGCCCTTGCTTAGCCAACCATTTTTCTATTGGATCTTTAGTAAAGATGAGGAGGGGAAAAACGGTCCATGCTAAAACCCATCCCCCTAAGACATCTATCGGATAATGGACTCCGAGATAGAGACGGGAAAAACTGATGAGCAGGATATAAAGAGGGGCAATTGTCCAGGCAACAGAGTTCCTCCAGTAATAGATCCATAAACAGCCGAGAAGCATCGCTGTTTCCGCTCCTGCGCTAGGGAACCCAAAGGAGGCGGGATGAAATAAGCCGAGCTCGGGAAGATCGTGGCTAGGTCTGGGCCACCCGACCATTTTTTTCATAAAACTGATCACAAGGCTATTGAAAGTAAACCAGTAAAAAATACGCAAACCCCATTGGTAAGAGTACCCAAGCCAAATGATTGGGATCAGGACAAAGAAGAAGTAGGGGGAATCGAAGTATTGGAGGAAACGGAAAAATGGGTCGAGAAATTCGAGCCGTTGAGCCGCTAAACGGATCATGAACTCTAATTGCTGCTGATGATACGGCAAATGGGACATTCTTCTTTTTTGTGACCTCTAGCGGGGCAATATTTTCTGGCAAAATAGATGATTTGCAAATGGAGCTTAATCCATTTTTCCTTAGGAAACAAGCGTTTAAGGTCTTGTTCTGTATCCTTGACGCTTTTCCCCTGACTGAGGCCCCATCTTTCTGCGCACCGGTGGATGTGGGTATCGACAGGGAAAGCGGGTTCTTGAAAAGCTTGAGCCATGACGACAGAGGCTGTTTTATGCCCTACGCCAGGGAGATTTTCGAGATTTTCAAAGTTGTTTGGAACTTCCCCTTGGTGCTGCTCGAGGATCTGTTTCGACAAATTCCAAATGGCTTTGGCTTTCGTTGGAGCGAGACCGCAAGGGCGGATGATCATTTCGATCTCGTCTGGAGTCAGAGCCACCATTTTTTGAGGAGTGTCGGCTTTCGCAAACAGTTGAGGGGTCGTGAGATTGACTCTCGCATCTGTGCATTGGGCGGAGAGGAGGACGGCGATGAGAAGGGTATAGGGGTCGTTATGTTGAAGGGGGATTTCAGGATGAGGGAACAACTCATCTAAGATCATCGCAATTTTTTGAGCTCTCTCTTTTTTTTTCATTTTCCGAGACAGAATTTAGAGAAGATGGCAGATAAGATATCTTCTGTTACATTCGCGCCGATAATCGTCCCGAGTTCATTGAGCGCTGCCCGCATATCGGAGGCGACAAATTCAGGGGAAATTCCCGATTTTAGACCTCGGATCGCCGTCTGGCAAGCTTGGGTCGCATTGTTCAAGGCCTGATAATGACGCAGTTTCGTGATGAGGACCTCTTCTTTGGAGGGGATCCCTTTTTTCCAGATGATCTGATCGATAGCTGTTTTCAGTTCTTCAAGGCCCGTTCTTTCCTTTGCGGAGATTTGAATGGCGTCGATGTTTAAAGAGGGTTTTCCTAAATCGATTTTATTCCAAATGACGAGAGTTTTCTCTTTGGGAGTCGTTTCAAGAAGCTCTTGATCTTGGGGGGTGAGGGGGCGGCTCGCATCGAGAAGAAGGAGGATGAGATCGGCCTCCCGCATCGCTGCGTGAGATCTCCGTATTCCCTCTTTCTCGATAGTCTCAACAGTCTCCCGAATACCTGCTGTATCGATCAGTTTAAAATGGAGTTGACCTAAACGTAAATCCTCTTCCAGGATATCCCGAGTGGTCCCGGCGATGTCGGTGACAATCGCCCGATCTTTGCCGAGAAGAGCGTTCATGAGTGAGGATTTGCCAACATTCGGAGATCCGAGAAGACAGAGAGAGAGCCCTTCATGAAGCGCTTTCCCATCGTGGAAAGTCGCTTGGAGTTTTTCCATCTGGGTGCAAGTGGCCTCTAGAGTGGAGATGATCTCGTCTAGGGTGGCGAATTCGAGCCCCTCTTCCGGAAAATCGACCCATGCCTCGAGAATAGCGGCTGTTTCAGTGAGCTCTTTTTGAAAGGTGCCGATCCTCTTAGATAGGGCCCCTTCTAATTGCCTTTCTGCATTATTGAGGGCCATTTCACTTTTTGCAGAGATCAGCTCTTGAACTGCTTCAGCTTGAGCGAGGTCGATTTTCCCATTGAGATAGGCGCGGAGGGAAAATTCTCCCGGTTGTGCGGGGCGCACCCCCTCTTCAAAGATCCTCTCTAAAACACGGCGGGTCACTAACTGCCCTCCGTGGCAAGAAATTTCTACTGTGTCCTCTCCTGTATAAGAATGGGGACCCTTCATGAGGAGAAGGAGTACGCTGTCGAGGAGAGACCCGTCAGCTTTCAAAATACTCCCATAATGGGCTGTATGTGTTTTAAAATTTTGAATTGAGCGGGAAAAAATCTTTTCAGCGACTTGAAACGCTCTGGGTCCAGAGATCCGGATAACAGCGATCGCCCCAACTCCGGGGGCGGTGGCGATCGCAGCAATAGTGTCTTGATTCATAGCGGAGAGAGGATACCATGGCCTCTATATCTTTTGAAGGGCCGCTGTGATGATTTTTCCTAGGTCTGTTTCATCCTTCTTCTCCTCGAGAACAGCTTGGACCGCCTTTTGCGCTTCTAGAGGGTTATATCCGAGGTTGAGGAGGGCATTCATCGCATCGCCCACAATCCCATCGACCGCATTGATCGGGAGACTTTTCCCTTTATTGATCCCCTTGACTTTGTCTCTCATTTCGATCACAAGACGCTCAGAAGTTTTTTTGCCGATCCCTGGGATTTTACTGAGGAGGCGGACATCTGCCGAGGCGATCGCTCTTTGAAAGGCGTTGATCTCGAGATGGCCAATGATTGAAAGGGCAGATTTAGGCCCTATTCCAGAGAGGGTGATGAGGGTCTCAAAAAGGTCCCGCTCTTCTTTAGAGAGGAATGCGTAAAGGGTATTTGAGTCTTCCCGGACGACTTGGGATAAAAAAAGTTGGAGCGTTTTCCCTAGATCGGGGAGACGCGTATAAGTGCTTAAGGGGATTGCAAGCCGGTAGCCAATGCCTCCAGCTTCGATCACCGCTTTTTGGGGGGTTTTATCGATCAAAGATCCTTTGATTGACTCATACATAGGGTCCTCATATGGTGGGCGCAGCAGATCGCTAAAGCGAGCGCATCGGCGGCGTCTTCGGGTTCAGGGGGGGTGGGGAGGCGCAAAAGCGCCTGAATCATTTTTTGAACTTGGAATTTGCTGGCGCCCCCATGCCCAACGACGGCGAGCTTGGCCTGTTTGGGAGCGAATTCGTAGATAGGGATCGATTTGCGAGCCGCAGCTAAATAGACCATCCCTTTTGCCATCCCGAGTTTAATTGCGCTCTGCACATTTTTAAGGACGAATTGAGATTCAACAGCAATTGCGGTGGGTTGGAACCGCTCGATCAGAGCTTCAACACTGTCAAAAATGATCTGGTACCTGTCTCCAAGATGTAATTTAGGAGGAGGTTTAATGCAGCCAAAATCGAGAGGCAGCTGATTCTCGTCGATTGCCCCGTATCCGGTTACCGTTGTTCCAGGGTCAATCCCAAGGATGATCTGTTTTATCGCCATAAGATTGTTTTATACCATCAAATTTTGTTTGGAAAGGGGAACCTATTTGAATCGAGGTTTAATTACGTTCCTTGTGTAGGAAGAGCCGAATTTAGTATGATACAAGAGGAAAACAAAAAATTATATGGCAACTCCAAAAAATATCCTGGTACGGATGCCCAATTGGGTTGGGGATCTCGTGATGGCGACTCCTGTTCTCACCGACTTGAGAAACGCTTTTCCTCAAGCAAAAATTACGGCGATGTGCCGCAAGCCTCTTTCCGATCTTTTGAAAAAAGATGAGGCGATTGATGAGCTCTTTTGTTTCACAAAACCTACGAATGACTTTGTAAGGCGGCAAGATTTGCGCGATATCATTGCAAAGATCCATGCAGGGAATCACGATGTAGGGGTTCTCCTAACAAATTCATTCTCTTCGGCTTGGTGGTTTTGGCAAGGGAGGGTGGAGCGGCGAATTGGCTACTCAGCCCATTTTCGGAGATTTTTACTTACCGATCCTCTCCCGCTTCCAAAAGAGAAACAGCATCAGATCATCACCTATAAAAAGCTGTTGAGCCCTCTTGGCATTCCGATTTCCGAAACGGCGCCTCGTCTTTTTGTTTCTGCTCATGAAGTGGAAGAGTCAAAAAAGCTCCTTTATCAGCGAGGCTATACAAAGGGGAAGAAATTGATCGGGATCAATCCGGGAGCTGCCTACGGCTCAGCGAAATGTTGGCCGATCGAAAATTTTCGCGCTTTAGCGAAGAGGCTGCTCGATCAGACAGACGCCTCTATAGTCTTTTTCGGAGATGGAGCCGGTGTAAATTTAGTGAAAGAAATCAGCCGAGGCTTGCCTAAAAGGGTGATCGATTTAGCTGGGATCACCAGTTTAAGGGAACTGAGTTGCATCATTAAAGATTGCGATGTTCTCGTCACCAACGATAGCGGCCCAATGCATATAGGTTCTGCGTTCGGGATCCCTCTCGTCGCATTATTTGGTTCTACCGATGATACATTGACAGGCCCTTATGGACAAAAAGGGGCTGTGATCAATAAGCGGGTGAAATGTTCCCCCTGCTTTAAGCGGGTCTGCCCGATCGATTTTCCCTGTATGAAAGGGATCACTGTTGAAGAAGTTGCAGAGAGAGTGTTGGCTTATGTTTAGGACATTTGCCAGAAAATTTCTACCGAACCGGTTTGATTGGATGTTGAAAAAAACAGCCCAAAAAGGGGGGAAAAAAATCCTCCTATGTTGGAATCGGGGACTTGGCGATATTGCTCTCGGCCTTTATGCGATGGTTCAAAGGATTCGGGAATTCATTCCAGAGGCGGAGATCACTTTTTTGACCCGCCCCAATTTATCCGAAGGTTTTTCAATGCTCGAGGGGGTTCAAATTCTGACTGCTCCTAATTGGAAAAGGGGCCAATTTTACCCAATCGATCCCTCTTTAAAAAAACAGTTTGATCTCGTGATAGAAAGGCCAAATCCTACCGATTGGGTCTCTTGGCAAATCTCAAAATTGATTCCTCGTTTAAAATGGGATATCAAGAACGATCCCCTTTATAAAAAATTTGATCTTTCCGATACAGAGACCTACATTGGTGTGCAGGTGGTCACTGAGACAGATCATGGCCCTTGGCGCAACTGGCCTTTGGAAAAATGGGGTGAGCTCTTTAGCCGCTTAGAAAAACTAGGAGTAAAAGTCCTTCTGTTCGGCTATGGAGAGACTCCTCAATTCCCCCATTCCAATTTGATCGACTTGCGAGGGAAAACAACACTCTTAGAGCTCTTGTCGATCATCAAACATAAAGTTTCTGCTCTCGTCCTTCCCGATTCTGGAGTCGCCTCAATTACCTATTATCTCGCGGAATCTTTCCCGATTCGCCTTGTCACCCTATGGGCCGATCCCCAAGGAATTTTAAAACAAAATGTCCCCTCTCCCAATCAGCAATTGATCCACTGCCCGCTGATTGCGAATACAAGAGATCTCTCTTCAATTTCTGTAGATCAGGTGATCGATCAGCTAGCCTCTTTAAAAAATACAGCGGCGATCATCCTTGCAGGGGGGCAAGGGACAAGATTGGGACATAAAGGGGCCAAAGGGCTCTACTCTCTTGAAGGGAAAACGTTATTCCAATGGATCTGCGA
>CAYWDE010000010.1:5718-17617 GCA_964456885.1 uncultured bacterium
TGTAGCGATTATGACCTCTCCTCTCAATCATGAAGAGACGGTTGCTTACTTTAAGGAAAATAGCTTTTTTGGATTGGAAATATTTTTTTTCCAGCAGGAAATGGAGCCTCTATTAGATGAAAAAAAAAGGGAGACAGGTCTCCTCGCTCCAAATGGAAATGGGAGTGTGTTCCGTTCATTTGTTAAAGCGGGATTAAATGAACGGTTTGCAAAAAAAGGGGTCGATTTGGTCACTGTAACTAATGTAGATAATCCTCTTGGGGACCCCTTTGATCGGGAGTTAATTGCAACGGCCAGATTACAAAAGGCAGATGTGGTTGTACAGTGCATTAAAAGAGGCGCTGCTGATCAGAATATGGGTGTAGTGATTGAGAAAGAGGGGAAAATAGAGGTGGTTGAATATACTGAGCTCGATTCTGCAAAAAAGTACAACTATGCGTATAGTGGGCAACTCGCCTTTTATTTCCCGTTTTTTTGTAAAATGGCTGAATTAGAGCTTCCAACTCATTGGGTGAGAAAAACTTTGGATGGGAAGGCTACTTGGAAAGGGGAGAAATTTATTTTTGATGTCCTCCCATACGCCAACAAAGCAAAGCCGTTTTGCGTCTCCCGAAATACCCATTATGCTCCAGTAAAGGGGCCAGAAAGTATCGATACGGCACGAAAGTTATTAAGGAAAAATCGATGAAGATAGGATATCTAGGTGCAGGTACTTGGGGTTTTGCTCTCGCCTCTATTCTCGCTCAAAATGGACATAAAGTGACCGTTTGGGGTCGTGATGCTGCAAACGCAGCGGCGCTACAAAAAAATCGGATTCATCCCAAGCTCCAAGGGATAGAAGCCCCCTCCAACATCGAATTTACTGGGGATTTGAAAAAAGCTGTTCATGGTGCTGAGGTGATTATCGAAAGCGTCACTTCTGCAGGGATCCGCTCTGTATTTGAACAGTTAGAGCCTGTCGATGTCCCTGTTGTTCTCACTTCTAAAGGGATTGAGCAGGGGACAGGGCTCCTTTTGCCTGAGGTTATTTTGTCCGTTTGGGGTGAAGAGAAAAGTTCTCTAATTGGGTGTTTAAGTGGACCGAGTCATGCTGAAGATATTGTGATGAATCTCCCCACATCTGTTGTTTGCTCCAGTTATAATTCAGATGTGATGAACCTCATTCACACTCTTTTTACGACGCCCACTTTCCGCATCTACCCAAATACCGATCTTTTGGGCGTTTGCTTTGGTGGCGCGATGAAAAATATCATCGCAATTGCTTGTGGGATAGCGGATGGACTCGGTTGTGGAGATAATACTAAAGCCGCCTTAATGACCCGAGGCCTTCACGAAATCCGAAAGTTATGCGTTGTCAAAAACTGCCATCCAGAAACTCTTAACGGCCTTTCTGGAATGGGGGATTTATGCGTTACCTGTATGTCGCGTCACAGTCGAAATTACCGGTTCGGAAGATTGGTCGCTGAAGGGTTTTCTCCAGAGGGGGCCCGTCAGAAGATTGGGATGGCTGTCGAAGGTGTCTACACCTGTGTTTCTGCACGCGATTTAAGTCATAAGTACCAGATACCAGCTCCTATCACTGAAGTCACTTATCAAATTATCTATGGCGGCCTAGATCCAAGAGAGGCTGTCAAAGCTCTGTTGCAGAGAGCAATCAAAGAAGAGCGTCTATAAAGAAAGCAGAGTTTTTTCTGTTTTCCCTTGCCTCTATTGTTAAGTTTTGTTAAAAATTGTGTGAACATTTTTTAAGGAGTCAGTTATGTACCTGAAACAAATCGTTGGTTTTGCAGCTCTGATTATTGGTGTTTACCTTATTGCAACAGCCGGTAGCTCTATGGATACGACAGGCCAAAAGGTGAAAAAAGAGATCACTGGAGATTATACACGTCACACCAGAAACAACATGATTGGTGGAATCGCCCTTGTTGTTCTAGGCGGTGGCCTCCTCCTATTTTGGCGAGAAAAGCCATAGCGCTATTAAATACTGGGGCCAATGGGAAAGGGCCCGAGTTGATCAATTGTCTCTATGTTTCGATCCAAATTTGAGGTATCTTCAAATTTGGATCGAAAATTTTGCTTTTTAAGCCAGAGGGACCTGTGGATGCGAAAAAATCTCTTCCTTTTTATACCTATTGGGCTGTTTTTATCGCCTCTTTGGGAGGCTTTTTGCAGAGTTATGTCACTTGTGCAATCGCCGGATCTTTAGCATTTATTGCTGGGGAATTTTCTCTCAGCTCTTTCCATCAGGGGAATCTAGCTAGCATTATTTTGTTCGGAGCACTAATTGGGTCTTGTGGTTCCGGTTTTTTAGCAGATCGATGGGGCCGCCGCCGCTCTCTTCAATTATCAGCAGCCCTTTTTCTCTTAAGTAGCGTCGGGGTCTTTTTTGTCGGTTCTTTGTCGTCTCTTCTAGCCTTACGATTCATGGCAGGCTTGGCCACTGGGATCACCTCTATTCTTGTCCCCCTTTATTTAGCTGAAATTGCACCTGCTTCAAGTCGCGGTGCCTTTGTTACTACTTTTCAGTTTGCCGTGACGATTGGCACATTGATTGCCTATTTGATCAATTTCTTTTACGAAAGCTCAGGAAATTGGCGGGCAATGCTCTCTTTTTCTGCTCCTATAGCTGCTTTTCAGCTCGTTTCTCTGTGTGTTTTCCCAGAAAGCCCTAAATGGCTGTTCAGTCGCGATCAGTTTGATGCAGGCAATCTTGTTCTGCACCGTTTACAGGGGATCACTTTAGGAAAGAGCGAGGTCTCTGTAGAGCCGAGAGGTTCAAGTTTAAAAGCTCTATTTAAGCATAAATTTAGACAGATTTTGTTTATCGGGTTGATTTTGAGCGTTTTTCAACAGTTAAGTGGAATTAACGCGGTGATCTACTTTACGCCTAAAATTTTTGCAGAAGGGGGGATCACTCATCCTATGTTTTCCACCATTCTTGTGGGAATCATCAACATTATTGCTACTTTTATCTCCCTGTTCTTGATCGATCGGTTCGGAAGAAAAAAACTTCTCCTTTTTAGTCAGGTGGGAGTGATTGCCAGCCTCCTTCCTGTTATTCTCTCTTTCGCAATAGAGAGTGAAGTCTCCGATCTGATCGGTGTGATTGCTGTTTTGACGTATGTCGCAAGTTATTCCCTTGGAATGGGCCCTATTACTTGGGTATTGATTTCTGAAATTTACCCTTTCCAAATCCGCGCTCAGGCGATGGCGGTAATGACTTTCCTCAGCTGGCTGACTAACTATTTTATCGTTTTAAGTTTCCCTCTTATTCTGGTTGGGTGGGGAGCCGTTACTACTTTTTCTCTTTATTTATTTTTTGGTGTTGTTGGCTTCTTTTTATTTTTCCGTTTTGTCCCCGAAACGAAAGGGAAAAGCCTCGAGGATCTCGAGAAAGAAAATTCCTGAAGCTTTTTTTTCTAGAGCAAGATCTCCCATTTTTTGGCGAATTGTAAAGAATTTGTGAAAAATGCTTTACAAAAAACTCTGCATTTTTTAACGTAACCTTTACATTTTTTAAACATAACAACATCATTAACCCTCTAAATAGGTGGGGAATTTATGAAAAACACAAAAATCCGATCATTGTTCATCCTCTTAACTGCCCTTTTTTGCGTAGTGAGTTTTAATACAGGGTGGGCGAAAAAGATGGATGACAAGATTAAAGATGCCATTGACGATGTTGCCGATTTCTTAAAGAAAGGGGTCGATTCTTTAGGAGATAATCTCACAGCGATTCAAAGCTACTTAGATAATTACCACTGGAAAGGGATTGTTCAAGATCACGCAGCTTCTGGTGCAGCTAGTTTAAAACATCTGCAACTCAATGGACACCGTAGAGCTGTTGTGGTCAGACCTGGAGAGAGGATTGAAGGGATTGTTCAATGCAATATCGATAGCAGTAAATGCTCTTCTTTAAGCTTGTATCGGATTGTTTTAGGAATTAAAGGGCAGGGTGCTCAGACAACAATTGGGAATGAACTGGGGATTGGAGCCGGGGAGAGCTTAGAGCGATTTACTCTAATTGCTCCTACAGAGCCTGGTTTTTACCAAATCCGTTTTAGACTTGTAGAGAGTCTCTTTGAGAGTTCCGCTCTTGATGCTTGGGTCGATCATAAAGGGGAAGAGCCCGATGGAACTTCAACCGTTGGCGTGATCCTCGTTAAATAATAAAATCCTTAGCTAAAGGCAAAAGGGGCCCCATTTTGAGGCCCTTTTTGTTTTTATATCTATTTTGTTATAGATCTATCTTATGGAAGCACTCAAAATTATTACTGCCCAAGAGATGGCCCGAATAGAAACCCTGCATGGAGCCGAAAACTCCCATGAACAGTTTATGGCTGAAGCGGGTCGTAAGATCAGTGAAATAGTGATGAACTATGTGGAAACTCATAGTCTAGTGAAGCGGGTCACTTTACTGGTGGGAAAGGGGAATAATGGGGGAGATGCATACGCTGCGGGGATTTACCTTTTGGATAAAGGGTATCAAGTTTATGCCTATGAGCTATGTGGGGAAGGGAGCTCTCTGAATCAAAAATTCCGTGAAAAATTCCGGAAAAAACGGGGGAAATTTGAAAAAAAATTAGAGGGTCTCATTCTCGACGGCCTTTTAGGGACGGGATTTAAAGGGAAAATAGAAAAAAAGATGGCTGAGATCATTCAGGAGGCCAATCTGTCAGGTCTCCCGATCATCGCGATCGACATCCCTTCCGGCTTAAATGGGACGACAGGAGAAGTGGTTGGTGTTGCTATAGCTGCTACAGAGACCATCTCTTTAGGCCTTCCAAAAATTGGATTTTTTTTGGGCCAAGGGTGGAATTATGTGGGCAGACTTCATGTTGTCGATTTTGGGTTGCCTAAAGAGTCTGTGGCCGAAGCGGAAGCGGTCGCCTATCTTCCCAAACGCTTAACACTGCCTAAAATAGTTCGTAATAGACACAAGTATCAAGCTGGATATGTGGTTGGGTATGGGGGCTCTAAAGCTTTCCCAGGCGCCGCTAAACTGACAGCTCTTGCGACTTTAAGATCGGGAGCGGGGATCGTCCGCCTTTTCCACCCTGAAGAGATCGGCCCAGCCCCTTTTGAAGTGATTTCGGCGGAGTGGGATGAAAAACCTTGGAAAGAGGCTTTGAAAAAAGCACAGGCTCTTTTCATTGGTCCAGGTCTTGGTTCTCCTAAAGCGTGGCTGAAAACCCATTTAAAAGGGATTAAGCACCCTTGTGTGATCGATGCTGACGCTCTTTTGCCCGGCTTGAATTACCCAAAACAGGCCATTTTAACCCCTCATCGAGGAGAAGTGTTACGTTTACTCGAGTTGAAACAAGCCCCTCGGGATGAGGATCTATTCGCAAAAATCATCCGTTTCTGTGTGAGGAAAAATGTTCTGGTCGTTCTAAAAGGGGCCCCCACGATCGTGTTTGCCCCGAAGCATAAACCGGTGATCATCCCTCGAGGGGATCCGGGGATGGCTACGGCCGGTTCAGGCGACGTCTTAACAGGAGTGATTGCTGCTCTCTTGGCTCAAGGATGCTCCCCTTATGAAGCTGCTATTTTAGGGGTTACTCTCCACGCGATAGCAGGAGAAAAGGGGGCAAAAGCGAAAACTTCTTATAGCTTAATTGCGTCAGATTTAATCGAATTTATACCAGCTGCTTTTCAGTTCTTGATGACAGGCCATGATATTGTTTAAACCAGTTGATGAACTCAAAGATCCCCTCTTCGATTGAAACCAAGGGGGTAAAGTTCAACATCTTTTGACTTTTTTCTATATCAGCAAAAGTTTCTGTCACCTCTCCTGCTTGCATAGGGAGCATCTCTTTGAGAGCTGTTTTTCCAAGCGCCTCTTCCAATAGATGGATCAGGTAGAGAAGGTCGATGGGACGGTTATTCCCTAGATTGAAAATTTCATAAGAGGCTCCGAGATCGATCGCTCCGATCGTCCCTCTCACAATATCATCGATATAGGTGAAATCTCTTTTCATCGCTCCATGATTGAAAACTTGGATCGATTCCCCTTCACAGATCTGTTTGGTGAAACGGTAATAGGCCATATCGGGGCGTCCCCAGGGGCCGTATGCTGTGAAATAGCGGAGCGCGGTCACAGAAATGCCATAAAGGTGATGATAGGCGTGAGCGATCACCTCATTCGCTTTTTTAGTCGCACCATATAAATTCGTGGGTTGATCCGTTTTGTCCTCTACGCTAAAAGGGATCTTTTTGTTGACTCCGTAGACAGAGGAGGAGGAGGCGTAGATCAGTTTGATAGAAGGGAACAGGCGCACATTTTCTAAAACAGAGACAAAACCTTGTAAGTTAGAAGAGACATAGTCGTCAGGATGGGAAAGGGAGTGTCTAACCCCTGCTTGAGCTGCGAGATGCACTACATGTGTAATCCCATGAGTTCCAAGGAGATTTTTGATCGCCCCTTTGTCGCAGATATCGGCGTGAACGATCTCAATCCCGAGCTTTTGAAGCTGGGCTGCACGAGCCTTTTTTAATTGAGGGTCGTAATAGCTATTGAAGTTGTCGAGTCCAATGCAGAAGTCTCCCCGTTTTTTTAGAGCTTTGGTAAGATGAAATCCTATGAATCCCGCAGCACCAGTAACTAGAATTCTTTTCATCGGAGTTTGCCCAGGGAAACAGAAAACGAATTTATTGGTTTCATAAAATATGTTATGCTATACAAATGGACTTCCTCCATCTTAAAGGCCTGAATTCTTTATGACAAGAATCATTCTCTCGATTTTCCCCTCTTTCAACCAGTTAAAGAATAAAATGATCTATTTATTCCTCCCTTTTTTATTTTCGAGTTGTGGCAGCACCTATATGGGCAAAGATCTATATGGGGCAGATGAGTTTGTCCTCGACTCTTATAAAATTCGGGAGGGGAAATTTTCCATCCTTGAAATGGAAGGGGTTTGCATTGATGAGTTAAATGAGAGCCTTCTTGATGAGTATCAAGATCGGATCCATGAAGATGATGTCTTGGTGATCGCTGTTTACCATCCGAAACGGACAGATATTAGGGAAGCTGTTGAGGCGATCGGGACTTCAGTCGGATACCGAGTGATCCATGGACAAATCCGAATTCCCGACTCTCCTCCCCTTTATGTTGCTGGGCTTACCTTAGATGAAGCAAGACAAAAAATCGAAGACCACTATAACAGTCAAATTCAAGATACGGAAGTATTTGTCGGTTATAAAGAAAGAATTGCCAGAAAAGTTGAATTGATGGGGCTTTCAGCTCTTTCCAGCGTCCCAGTCGATGGGAAAATCCGCCTTTATGACCTTTTGTCAAAAGCTCGGATCCCAGTAGAAGCCAATCTGTTTAAAAGTTATATCGTCCGTAATGGGAAGATGCTCCCAGTAGACTTAAGAAAGCTCGTTAAAGAAGGGGATATGTCCCAAAATATTGTGATGCATGGGGGGGATAAGATCTATATTGCAGAACCGAGCGCCGCCTCCTTAATGGTGATGGGTGAGGTGGGGAGAGAGAGGACAATTTCCCTTCCCAATGGATTTATGCCTCTTCGCCAAGCTTTAGCTGAGTCGGGGGGAATTCCCTACACTGGGGATAAATCTTACATCCAGATCATCCGGGGAAGTATTAGCCGGCCTAAAATCTATACTCTCAGCTGGGATCACGTGATCCATCTGCCAAACGATAGTCTTCTTTTGATGCCTGGCGATATCGTTTATGTCGCAGCCAAACCGATCACAGAGTGGAACCGGTTCATTTCACAGCTTCTCCCAAGCTTCACTGGATTCGATATCATGTTTAAGAGTTGTTCCAGCTGGGGAGTGATCGTACCTTAAATGGAAAAGCCCGTTGTTAATCCTGAAGAGTGGATTATCTCTTTAACTGATGTAAAGCAGCTTTACAATTCGATCCGAAAAAGACTGATTAAATGGGCGATTTTTGGAGCAGTAGCCACATTCCTCTTTATCGGCATTGCCAAAGTAAAATATAAGGCGGAAGCGAATTTTAAAGAGGGTGTAGAAAAAAGCAGTTCAGAGAATGTACTAAAAGAGCTCATAGGTGGGATAAGTGCCGGCAATCAGCCTCAGGCTTCCTGCATTATGAAATCGTACCAGGTTTTAAAACCGCTCGTTGAAAAAATGGGATTGCAGATCAACCCCTCTTTTTCTTCTGGTTGGGCCCCTTTAAAGCTCCTGCGCAGATACAAAGAGTCTTGGCGGGCTGAAAAAGGGCTTCTTGTCGAAGATTCCGACCCATTTATTTTTGAAGATGTCCAATATGAGGGGGAGCAAAAGTTCTCTTTCCACATCCTTTTTTCATCTCGGGAGCAATTTCAAATCTTCGATGAGAGAAAAAAGAATGAAATTCGTATTGGAAAAATTGGGGAGGCTATATCTCTACAAGACCCATTGATTCAATTCACTGTAAAGAAGGTCCCAAAAGAGGTTAAAATCGGTTCCTATTACCGATTCTCTATTCAAAATTGGGGTGCTATTGCAAATGTTCTTCGAAAGCAGCTCAAAATTAAAAGCGATAAAGATAATAAATCGGTGCTCAATATTAGCTTTACAAATCGAGACAGATATTTTGCTGCAGAGCTTGTGAATGAGTTGATGAGGCAATATCAAGCCTATTTAAAACGGGAATACCACCATATCGCGAAAGAGCAGCTCGCATATTTAGAGGGGAAGCAGACACAAACTCTCAATCAAATGGGGGAGCTGATCGAGCAACATGCCGCCTATTTAGGTCGCAATCTAGGGGAAAATGGATTTATTGGGATTGAGCAAGAAAGTGAAAGCATTTTAATTCCCCATCAAGAAATGTATAAAAAAGTTCTTGTTATCGATTTAGAGCTCAGCCGTCTCAATCAGATCGAAAAAGAAGATAAGCTGATTCCAATAGGGGAAGAGAACTTTTTCTCAGCCGGACTGTATCAGATCGCGGAAAAAATTCAAGATTTAAAAGAGCAACGAGATCTGATAGAACTCTCCCTTTGCCAGGGAGAAAATTCTTCTTTTGAATTGCGGAAAGGAGAACTCCAAGAAATCCGCAATCAGCGGTGCGCTTTGGAGCAGTTGCTTAAGGAGGTTGATATTGGGTCTCAAATTTCCTCTTGTGATTTCAACCCAGCCCTCTCCTTTTGGGCTAAAGGGCTTGCAAATTCTGAAGAAAGGGAAGATTTATCTGAGTACTTAGAAAATTATTCTCGTCTCCTTTCGATGAAAGAAAAAATGGTGCAAGAGAGGTTTTTTTATAGCAATAATGCTCCAGCTGAGTTAGAGGGGATCGATCTGGTCTCAGCTCGGAATCTATTTCTCGAGTATAACAGTAAATTAGATGCTGCAGAAGCAACTCTGCGCTATTATGGGCAGTTTAAAAAAGAAATTCCTAATCCCCAGTTTGATTTAGCCTCTTTGAGTTCTGTTTTAAAAGATCCTTTCTGCCAAAAAATCATTGCAGAATCTTCCCAAATTGGACTCCAGTTAAAAGATGAAAAACATCATACGGCAAAAGAGGGGGAGCGTTGGAAAGAAGAGATTTCTTTAAATCGGAAGATTTTGATGGATCATCTCGATCAACTTTGCCAAGTAGAAGAGCTGAATGCCAGTCTGATCAGGAAGAAAATGGGCGGACTTCAAAGTGTGAGTCTCGACTGTCTTAACCGTCAAATTTCTGTTCTTCATGAACAATTTAGCGATACGCTCAAAGAGCGGCGTCAAGCGCTCACTTTAGAAAAAGAACTTCTCCAAAAAAAAATGGAGGGAATGCGCACCTCTTTTTCTGCCATTTTACCTGAGAAATGGCGTTTTGAGAAATGGTTGTCTTTGAAGACGATGATGATGGGGAAAATGATGGAGGCGATGACAGAAGTTGTCGAATCAAAAACGATTTCAACCCATCTTTATCAAGTAGCCTCAAAACCCCTCGATATAGCCCTTACGCCGACAGCACCAGAACGGCCCCAACTTTTTCTTATGACCTGTTTAGGAGCTTTTGGATTCTCTTTTCTATTTTTCTTTTCAAATCTGATTCGGCAGTTAATAAGGGGCTTTCCGGTATCAGGTGAAAAGTTAAAAGCGCTTCGCCTCCCAGTTCTCGGCCGAATCAGCCCTTTTTGCGATGGCCCAGCTGTGGAAGCCCCATCTGGAGAAGATTTAGAGCTGTTACGCAATGTGGGGATGTTTTCTGAAGGGGCAAAAGTAGTCGGTCTGATCGGAGGGAAAGGGCCCGATTATTCTTACGCGTTAGGGGAAAATCTCGGACGTAGATCTGCGAAATCGATCATTATCCGTTGTGATTTTCTCTCTAAATTTCGGAAAGAAGATAGTCCTGGAATTCTCCAAATTTGGAAAGGGGAGATATGGGAGTTGCCGATTCGGAAAGGGAAAGGCTTTGACTACATGGTTTCCGGGGGGTATACCCCTTTTGGAACGGAGATTATCCAATCCCCCCAATTTAAACAGCTCCTCGACCTTCTGAAAAAAAATTACGATTGGGTATACCTCTATTCAAGAGCGCCTCTCACCTCTGCAGAGTCTCTGATTGCGATGAGCCTTTGCGATAAAGCTGTCGTGACTCTCTCTGAAGAGAAAACTGAGGAGTTGACACCGTTTATCGATTGGGGATACGATCAAAGTCATTGTCGAGTAACGTTTATAACTGAAAAATGAAAGACTTAAAAAAGAAAAGAGTTCTTGTTACGGGAGGAGCTGGATTTTTAGGATCCCACCTCTGTGAGCGTTTACTGGCTCAAGGTCATGAGGTCCTCTGCGTCGATAATTTCTTTACAGGAACGCGAGAAAATATCCAGCATCTTTTCGAATCGGCCCGATTCGAATTTATGCGGCACGATATTTGTCTCCCTCTCTACGTCGAAGTTGATGAGATCTATAATTTTGCTTGCCCCGCATCACCTACCCATTATCAGGCCGATCCGATCCAAACCATTAAAACCTCTGTCCTTGGAGCGATGAATCTTTTAGGGCTTGCAAAAAGGCTCGGCTGTAAAATTTTTCAGGCCTCTACCTCTGAAATCTATGGAGATCCCTTTGTCCACCCTCAAACAGAAGATTACTGGGGCAATGTGAACCCGATCGGCATCCGCTCCTGTTATGATGAGGGGAAACGGTGTGCAGAGACCCTATTTTTTGATTATTATAGGCAAAATAAAGTCCCAATTCGAGTCGCCCGCATTTTCAATACATATGGTCCCAGAATGCATCCTAATGATGGGCGCGTTGTCTCCAACTTTATAGTCCAAGCGCTCACCAATCAGCCCATCACTATTTATGGAGAAGGAAGCCAAACCCGCTCCTTTTGTTATGTAGAAGATCTCATTGAAGTGGTGATTCGGCTGATGAATTCGAATGTGATAGGACCTCTGAATATTGGAAATCCGACAGAATTTCAGATTTTAGAGTTAGCCCAGCAAGTGATTGCCCTCACTGGATCTTCCTCTCCGATTATCCACCATCCATTGCCCTTAGATGACCCAAAACAGCGGCGCCCCGATATTTCGAAGGCCCGCGATCTTCTCCATTGGGAACCGCAGATTTCTCTAGAAGAAGGACTTAAGTCGACCATTGCCTACTTCGATAAGAGGTTAGGAGCGAATAAAATCCTGAGCTTTAGCTAACGTTTGGTGCAGTCTTTGTGCATCATCCTCTGTCTCTAACTCTAAAACAGGAGAGGGGGATTCTTTCCATTCCGTTAATAGTGAGATTTCTTTTTCAAGAATCGTTAAGGGTGTTTCTCTTTCTCTTAAGGGGAGTTTTAGATTTCTGATTGGATCTTGCAATATCTTCTTGTATGTAGCTTGCTTACATTCCTCTATCATATCTGCTCCGATACCCCCCTGAGAAAGAAACTCGTATTTATCAAGCAAACTCCATTCAATCGTTCTCGATTTAAGTAGGC
>CAYWDE010000011.1:0-17111 GCA_964456885.1 uncultured bacterium
GAAAAAAATCTTGTTTTCACAAATTGATCCTTTTAAAAAAGCGAAAGAAATTCTAGCCTGAGTGGTCTATTTCTCTCAATGTCTACTGTGTAATGGATCGAAAAAGAGCCCCAGAAAGCCGGGAGGATTTGGAAAAAGAGAGATAGGGGAGACATCGCCATTTCTGAAAATGTCTCCATGATATGCCCAGAATAGGACTCGAACCTACACGCCTTGCGGCACCAGAACCTAAATCTGGCATGTCTACCAATTTCACCATCTGGGCAAAAAAGGACATTTTAGAGACTCTTGAGCAATAAAGTAAAGGGTTTAGAAGCTCCTCTAAAACCATGTGCTGCCCCTTTTGGGGATTATTTTGGCCAATTTTCCCCTTATTTTTGGGGAGTAATATCAAATATTCCGTATATGACCCTCCAAAAAAGATACGAAAATAGGCTCAAAAGAACCGCAAAAGCGGCTGATATCTGGTTTCAGGACACCCTCTTAGGGTTTATCCCATCTATTTGACCAGCATAATTACCCCTATTTATATCCCGATATTTATAATTACAAATTATATTTTAATTTTTAATGTTTTAATATAGTTATATTTTTGATATAATATTTATAAAACAAAACGAGATTTAATTATGAGTATTGATCCGGCAGTCATCTGCTTACCCCCTTTGGCTCTTTATGTTGCTTATCACGCTTACCATGATTTGCCAAAAGTGGCAAAGGCTGTGAAAGATTGTGTGGGCCGCTGCTTCCGCAGATTTCAATCTCAAGAACACTTACGTTTTGAAAATTATTCTGATACACAGAAGCTGCTCTGTACTGAAATTTTGCACAGAGAAAAAGAGTTAAAGAGTGAAAAAGAAAACCTGGCCCCTTTGGCAGCTAAAGTTAAAAAGATGGAAGAAGAGCTCCAAAGATTGAAAAAATTAATCGATGATCGGAGTGAACGGAAACGCTCTGATGATCCCCTTGTCCAGGATCTTATTACAAAGGTTAGAGCTATAGCGGCACCTTCTGTTACCGGTGTTCGGAAACGTTTAGCGATGAAAGGCCCAGCGGGAGCAGATCCTGCCTTGTCAGTGTTAGATGATAGATTAAAAGAGGCTGCGGAGATGCTAATAGAAGAAGTGAGAAATAAGAAATTTAAAGGCGGAAGAGGGGGAATTCCAGAATACCACTGGATTTCAAAAAAACCAGACTCTCTAGCTAAATGTAAGGCAGAGTTACTCAACGCGCTACAGACAGTGAGCGTAAATTACGGCTTATCAAATAAAGAAGTTACCGAAATTATACTTAATATGCCTCCTAATGATTGTATAGGGTCAGCCGACTTACAATCTATTCTTGGTATGTAAAAGATCTCATTTTTCTGCGTCATAGACCGGGCGAGCATTAAAGCCGATCTCCCGGACTGCAAAAATCACCTTAGCGATCGGGCCCCAAGGGGCCTTCCGATCGATGTGTAAAAGAACTTCAGTTTTTGTCTTATCCTCGGGTAGAGCTCCCATCTGATACTGGCGGGCTAGCTCCTCTTGGATCGCCTGTACAGTCCCCATCGGATATTCTTGGAACTCTGTGAGCCATTTGTAGTCTCCATTCCCGCTGATGCTTAAATTGATCTGATGCACCTCTTTGGCTCTAAGGGAGGCGTCCCCTTTTTTAGGCTTCAGTTCAACTAGCTCCACTTCAGAGTCGTAAAGGGCCGCTCTGGAAAGGGCGAGGGTCGCAAAGAGGGCGAGCATCAAAAAGAGGAAATCGATCATCGGGGCAAAATTAAAGTTCTGCGCCGGTTTTAGCTCATCGTGGGGAATCAGTTCCAAAATTACCTCCTCATGAGGGCGCTTAAGGAGAGGGCTTCACTTTCTACCAGGCTGAGGGTCCGGAGGATCCGGTACTTAAGACTCGCATGGAAAACCATCGCCAAAATCGCTACGATCAGACCGACTACTGTTGTTCCCACTGCAATCCCTAGACCGTCGAATAGGGCGTTGATGCTCTCAATTGAGCGGTTGACATCGTAAAACGCGTAAAACATCCCGATCACAGTTCCTAAAAGTCCGAGCATTGGGGCAATCACCACAATGTCATTGAGGAGGGAGAGGCGCTGCCAAAGAGCTGTAGAGGCCCGTTTCCCTTCCGATTTCATCGCATTGACCATCACTTCGGGGCCCATAGTGCGGGTCGTTAAGCCTGTTTTCAAAAGAGAGGAGAGGAGATTCTCTTTTAAAGAACAGAGCTTATGGGCTTGTTCGAACTGCTCTTTTTCTAAAAGGGCACGCAGCTCTTTCCGGAAATCTTCGGGCATCGCATCTTTAGAGCGGAAAGTGATCAGGCTGTAGAGCCATATTCCCATGGAGGCGATCGACATCATAAAGAGGATTGTGTAGATCACGGGCGCAGAGCCAAAGACAGATTTTATATCGAGAAGCTGCGGTGTGTTCAAAAGGATGTCCATTGAAACTCCTGAATAAATGAATGGTACAATCCGAATATGGGACAGAAGAAGAAAAAAGTAAAGCTTTTGATGGGGAGAGGGGCGCCTCTTTAAACCTATCTTAGTAAAAGAGGAACATTGTTCAATTTATTTTTTATATGGTTTTTTAGTCTTTTGCCCGCTTAAGCGCATTTTGCATATCTTCGACGACAGTGGGGAGAATTTGCGAAGGGCGGATTCTAGACATAATAGAGGAGGGGGTACCTGCGAGGCTCGAGGCGAGCCCGACAGCACCTCTCAAGAAAATAGACCTTTCTGCAAGCTTTGATGAGAGTAGGCGAGAAAAATAGGGCCCTGATATTTCTGCTAGCTGATCCCATTTCCGATCTACTTCAAGCCCAGAAGCAGGTCTCTTTTCCAACAGATCAAGGGTGATCGTTTCTAAAAACTTTAAAAAGATAAAGTCACTACAACTTTCGAATTTTGATGTAAGCTCAGGAAATCGGGATAATTCCTCGTTAGCTACAGCATGGATACTATTTAAAAGGTCTACTCCGTAACCGAAAAATCTCACAGCAATGTAGGTGATAAGAGCAATGAGGTGTTTCCAAGTAAATAGGTCTGCTTTTTTTCTATAGGACTTTAAGAGGGTGCAGAGGTTTGTGTTCACCCTTATTTCCAGAGCCTTTTTTTCTTCTTCAAGAGCGCGGTCTATTTCTATGTGTTCAGCGGGCGTATAACCGAGCAAGCGGGCTTTGACTTCAGAATTATTTAAACCTTCTGCAGCGTGGGCTACCGATTCTATGATTTGAGATGAGGCATTAAAAATACTCGCTGCCATTTTTTGCATATTCGCTTCTGTGATTACTGCGGGCAGCTTGGAAATAATAAGATTAAATTGGGCTTCCTGAGCAGTGGTAAGTGGGGCATTTAAAGTTGTGGAGCATAAATCGAGAGTCTTGTCTCTAAGTTTCGTAGCTATCTTTTTTGTTAAAGCGGTATTCTGTTTTTCTTGGAATTTCTGGAAAAAGAGTTCTACCCTCTGGTGAGTGGTCTCCGAAGTAGATCTCATGTAAGAATCCCTTAAATCTACATTCCTGAGATAACTATGGAGGGCTTCTGTAACAACTTTCTGAGGATGATAAACTGCCTCGTAAGCCTTTTTCCCATTTTGAAGAGCCTGTGAAGTCCTCTGAATAGCCCCACAGCCTAGGGCGGTTGCTTTTTGGATCGCAGCAGAGCCAACTTCCTGGACTTTTCTGACTGTATCGCTTACGGCTGCACTAGCCCGTGAAGCTACGTTATGTACCCCAGAGGCGAGGCTATTTGCTATATAAGATAGACTTCCAGTCATAATTATTAATTATATCAAAAATTAACTATTATATAAACGATATTTTATCGATTATTTCTGCTTTTTATGGTTGTAAAACGTTGTATATTAACTATTTATGAGCATATTATTTTATAAGACATTCATTTTAAGCGGTTTGGCAACGATTAAATTAAATATTTAACAAATTTGGCTGTTTTTGTGGTATAATATAACTATGAGTAGTTTGTTGGTTTAACTAATAAACGGAAAATCGGAAGTGAAATCTATGGATACAGCCACTGTTAGCCCATACCAAGAGATCTTAAAAATTCAAAACGAGATGGAAGGGGTAGATGCAGATTTGCAAAAGCAGCTAGCTGCCGGGAATGCAGAAGGGGCTGAAAAAGACATTGAAGAGCTCCAATCTTTGAATATCAACATGTTTGCTGTCTCAAAAAGCGTCAAATTCGAAGGGGGGACCCCATTAACTCCCGATCTACTCGATATGCAGGAAAATTTAGGGGCGATGTTGGCAGATGTCCAAAAGGGGCAGTTTTCAGCGGCAGAAACGTTGAATGTGGCCGTCGGGGGAGACCTAATGGATATGTACCATATTATCGTCTAAAATCCTTTGGTTTATTTTTTTCAGTCTTTATAATAATCGGCTGTGAAAACAGCGAAAGATCTAATCATCCCTTTCTCTTGGGCTGAACGGCGGCCCATCTTTTTAGACCGCTTTTTCTATCTCCCTGGTCATTACCCATATGCTAAAGAGGCGATCCCTTTTTTTGAAAAAGAGCAGCCTCTAATTATTGAGTATTGCAGCGGGAATGGGCAATGGATCGGGGAGCGGGCAAAACAAAATCCCCATCTAAACTGGCTTGCAGTTGAGAAAAAATTTGAAAGGGCTCGGAAGGTGTGGTTAAAAAGCTTTCGGGAACACCTACCCAATCTTGTGGTCGCTTGTGCCGAAGGGCTCACCTTTACCCGTTACTACGCCCCTAAAGCTCTTGAGGTTTATATTAATTTCCCCGATCCGTGGCCTAAATTACGCCATGCAAAACACCGGTTAGTCCAAGCCGAATTTCTCCAAGAGGTGCTCCAGGTAGTTGAAGCGGGGGGGAAGATCACTTGCGTTACAGATGATGCAGATTATGCAGCTTACATGGTGCAAGAGTTCTCTCTCTGTCCTAACTGGAAACTCCTCTTCAACGCGAATGAGTGGCCCAATTATGGGCGCTCTTTTTTTAACGACCTTTGGAAGCAGCAAGGGCGTATCATCCACTACATTTGTTACGAGAAAACATGATTTTATTGCCCGCCAAGCCACACGATGATCTCCATTGGAATATTGAGGGGAACCCCTCTCTTTTTGAATTTGATTTTGGTCTTCAGGAGCCCTATTTCCCTTTAGATGATGAGCTCTATTTCAACTCTTTATCTACAGCTTTAACCCACTTCACTAAAGAGGTTTGGCCCCGATTTCCCGAAGCGAAAGCGATCCTCTATCGCGGGAGAGCCGATTTTAGCCAGTTTTTCAAGTGGACAGAGGCGCAAGAGGAGAATTATAGGACTTGGAAAGGGGAACGGCCAGGAGGGGATGAGGCCCACTTAAAGAGGCTGTTTTGCGCAGAGGCCTTTGTAAACTATTTTCAGATGCTAGCCCACAGGCTTCCCGATGAGCTCCCTTTATCTCTCATTTTAGATCCAAAAAATACGGGTACCTTGGCAGAGACACTCCATCTCCTTTCCCCTGAAAGATTCGAACATTTCCATTTAGAGACAGGCCTCCAATATGATTCAGCTATCGGGGTCTGCTTCCCTCCCGATTCAGAGTGCAGTTCAGAAATTTTGAAACAATTGGATCTCCTCTTACAAGAGCTCCCCTCATTTAGACCCGTTTATGAACCTCTCCTTACAGAACAGTGGGATGGGTTGGATGAGATCTATGTATTGCCAGAGGCGTTAACGCAGAGAGGGAAGAGGAAATTGTTGGGATTTGAAGCTGCGGGTGGAAAAGTGATTGAGAAAAACTTTCGGGGCAGAGGGATTTGAACCCCCGACCTACTGGTCCCAAACCAGCCGCGCTAGCCAAGCTGCGCTATGCCCCGGTAAATTAGAGGATTAAGTCTACCAAATTCGTTTAATACTTGTCATCCGGAAAGTTTTTTGCCATTGTAAATAGAAAAGAGAGATCTATGCTGTTCCCCAAGTTCCCTTCCTTTCAGACCCTATCAAACCTCGCTAAACATCCGATCCAAATGGCCTCTATTTTAACGCCTGAACGGATCGAAAAAATGGGCGTTCAGGCGGTAGGTTTCCGCCTCCTCTACGGGACCGAACGGGTAGATGCTCCAGTGATGGAGGCCCTTTTGAACCTGGCCAAAGAGGCGAGGGCCATGGAAAAGATGGCCGAAATGCAATCGGGAGCGGTGATCAACCAGATTTTAGGTTTTGAGAGTGAGAACCGCTCGGTTCTCCACACTGCGATGCGGGACCAGTTTGGGGGGCGTCAAACCGCCAAAGAGGCGAGTAATGCGGCAGAGAAGGCAGCTACTGAACTTGGCAAACTAGAGAAATTTTTAACAAAAATTGAGGGAAAATTTACCGACCTTGTCCAGATTGGGATCGGGGGATCGGATTTAGGGCCAAGGGCCCTCGCGGTGGCACTCCAACCGTTCCATAGGCCTGGGCATAGGGTCCATTTCATCTCAAATGTCGATCCAGACGATGTGAACGGAGTTTTGGCTGGATTAGACTTGAAAAAGACCCTCGTTGTTGTTGTGTCGAAGTCGGGAACGACTCTAGAGACATTGACGAACGAAGAATTTGTTCGGATGCGGATGGCTAAAATAGGGCTCGACCCGAAAGAGCATTTTGTCGCCGTGACCGGAGAGAAGAGTCCGATGGACAACCCTGCCCGCTATTTAGCCTCTTTTTACATCTGGGACTTTGTGGGAGGGCGCTATTCGGCTACGTCGATGGTGGGTGGTGTGATGCTCGGCTTTGCTTTGGGGTTCCACGGCTTTAAAGAGATTCTCAGAGGGGCTCATGAAATGGATCAACATGCCCTCACAGCAAAGGCTGAGAAAAATCTGCCGCTCCTCTCCGCTTTACTCGGCATTTGGAATCGGAACTTTCTCCATTATCCAACGGTGGCGATCATCCCTTACTCTCAAGCCCTCCTCAGATTCCCAGCGCATCTGCAGCAGCTCGATATGGAATCAAACGGAAAACGGGTCGATAAAGAGGGGCATCCGGTCTCTTTTTCTACAGGGCCGATTGTTTGGGGCGAGCCGGTGACCAAAGGGCAACACTCGTTCTATCAGCTGATCCATCAGGGGACAGACCCGGTCCCTGTAGAGTTCATCGGTTTCCACAAGAGTCAATATGAACGGGATTTAGAGGTGCAGGGGACCACATCGCAAGAAAAACTCCTCTCCAATCTATTTGCTCAATCGATCGCTTTGGCCATTGGGCAAAAAAACAGTAACCCAAACCGCTATTTTCCCGGCAACCGGCCGAATCGGATCCTCCTTGGAGAGCGGCTCACACCCCACTCTTTAGGGGCCCTCCTCTCCTATTATGAGAATAAAGTGGCGTTCCAAGGGTTCATCTGGAATATCAACTCTTTTGATCAAGAAGGTGTACAACTCGGCAAAGTGTTGGCGAATAAAATGGTCGATCTTTTTGCCGGGAAAAAAGAGAGCTTCCCTCTCGGTGAAGCCTATTTGAGTTTTTTAAAGCACCATTGATCCATTCTGAATGTGGATAAGGTGTAATCTCCGAATCGGTTGATGTGAAGGATAGGAATTTGAATGGCACTTGTAAGAGGAATCTGGGCCCCCTTGGAAGCCGTCAAATGCCTAGAAAGATAAAGAAAGAAAAAAAGAGCCCCTTCCTGGGAAGGGGCTCTCTCTCATTTAGATCTATAGGCCAAGGATGGCTCTAACGAAAAGTGCAGGCGCAATTGCCAGCATATTATTGGCAAGGTGAGAGGAGAAGGCTGCTGCGATTCCGTAATTTTCGTAGAGCGCTGTGTAATTTGCATCAAATACATTGCGTGTTACTTGAACGATGTTCCCTTGCACTGCGGAGCATTCATTTCCAAAAACATAATAATTCAGATGGTTGGCGGCGAATAGGATCGAACTGATAATCGTCCGATTTTTCAGCGAGCCCAAAGAAGCTAGAATGGGAGAAGAAGCATCCTCCAATCGCTGCAACAGGTTTTGCAGCCCTACTCGGAACACCGCTTCCTCCGCTACGACACCCCAAAGAGTTTTTAGAACGACGTTCGATACAGAAGAGGGTACGGTATTACGTGCCAATTCTAAACATTGAGGGGAAAATGTTACCGGCAAGAAGTAGCCGATCGCTGCGGTCGCAATGCCTGTGATCAGTATCTTTTTGGGCATTCCGCTCAAACCATCCCAGAGGCCGATTCTGATTTTTTGCGCTAGGGTAGGAGGCGGTTTATCCCGTAATTCTCTTTCTGCTTGGCTCACTTCCTTGTGGACATTCCACGCAGCGCGGGCAGTTAGCCAATTCCAGCCGCCATTAATTATATTCATGTAATTCCTGTGTTTTGCAGATAATTATACATTAAATATATTAATAATCAAAGAATTGAAATAATTAAAACAATGTTTATATATTAATGTAGAAGGACAGGGATTTCAATGGCACTTGTAAGAGGAAGATGGGCCCGCTTGGAAGCCGCCAAATGCCTAGAAAGATAAAGAAAGAAAAAAGGATCCCCTTCCTAGGAAGGGACGCGCGCTCATTTTGATCTAATGCAATTAGAGGAAATAATTAACGACTTAAAAGAGTTTTTTAAGGATCTGACTCCTTTAGAATAGATGCATTTTCCAAATGCTTTTTTAAGACACCATTGATCCATTTTCAATGTGGATCAGGTGCCCCTCTTCGTGAGGGATGTGGGGCGTTGTGATAAAGACTTGTCCCAGTTCGTCGAGCGAGGTGCGGAGCAGCTTTTGCCTTGTATCATCGAGATGTTGACCTAGATCATCGAGTCCCATGAGAGCGGGTGCTCCGATCCGTTCTGAGAGTCTTTCCCATTCGGCCAGGCGGAGAGCGGCAATCGCCGTTTTCTTTTGCCCTTCACTGGCAAAGAGGCGGGCTGGCTTCCCATCGATGAGGATAGAGAGGTCGTCTCGGTGGGGACCAGTGAGGGTGAGGCCAAGCTCCATTTCTCTCCCCCTATTTTTTTGGAGCTGCTGAAGGTAGTTTTTCGAGGCGGAAGTTTGCAATTGGAGCTCATGTGTTTCCCCTTTCTGGGTCAGTTTACGGCTCTGCCTGTCAAGAGGGGCTTTTAATTCTGAGATCATCTCAAGTCTTGCTTTTCCAATGTATTCGGCCGATTGGGCCATTTCCACTTCCCAGCAATCGAGACTCTCTTTAGCTTTAATCCGGAGGAGGCAGTTACGCTGCTTCATCGCCCGCCAAAAGCGGGTGAGGTGGTGGACGTAGAGGGGATCGCTTTGGGCTAAGTGGAGATTGAGGAAACGGCGCCGCTCTGCCGGAGAGCCGCTGATCAATTCAATATCGTAAGGGGTGTAGAGAACGGCAGGGAGGAGACCGAGAAGGGGGTGGAAGGTGGAATAGATATTCGCGTCGAGTTGGAGCCTTTTATTTTGCCCATCGAAGGAGATCTTAATCCGTTGGGTGACATGATCGCGGACGATCTCTGCCTCTAAATAGAAAAAAGGCTCTCCTGAACGGATCAGTTCAGAAAGGGATTCGCTCCGGAAAGATCTCCCCGTGGCTACGAGGTAGATCGCCTCGAGCATGTTTGTTTTCCCTTGCGCATTGTCCCCATAGATGATGTTGAGTTTCTCGCTAAAATGAACTTCCGCCTCTATGTAGTTGCGGAAGTTGTGTAAATAGAGAGACTTAAGGAACACTTGCCTCTACTTCTCTTCTGGGCGCTGCGGGGGCATCGTTAAGACGCATCGGCATGATCACAAAGAGGGCTTGCGTTGAATCGGTGATCAAGCCTGGGTTGTGGGGATCGTTTAGTCCAAAGCGGAATGTCTCATCCTTGCTGTGTCTTAAGATATCGAGGAAGAAATAGGGGTTGAAGGCGATCTCGAGTTTCGAGCCTGCGTAATCGACTGGCATACTCACTTTCCCTTCACCGATATCGCTGCTCATCGCAGAGAGGAAGAGTTGTCCTGTCTCGAAGCTGAAACGGACTGAGCTGCTCGTTTCAGAGGTGAAGAGGGAGATCTGTCTTAAAAGGGACATCAGCTCTTCTCTGTGGATCGCGAAGTTGTGTAAAAGCTTTGCGGGGATTACTCTCTCCACATCTGGATATTGTCCAGAGAGGAGTTTAGTGGTTAGAGTCAAAGAGCCGCACTCAAGAGAGATTTTATCGTGGCCTAACTTCAAATGGACTAGGTTTTCGCTATCGTCGAGCATTTTGATCATCTCTTCAACCGCTTTAAGGGGGATCACGTAGGTGCCAGTGATCGAAACATCGATCGCAATAGGGGCTGAAATCTTTGCAAGGCGTTTACCATCTGTACCGATAAAGGTCGCTTTTTGATTTCCGATCTGGATCTGGACGCCGTTGAGCATATAGCGGCTATCGTCGCGGGCTGCAGAAAAGGCTGTTTTTGAAAACATCTCTTTAAGGCTTGCGCTGGGGAGCGAAATTTCTGGAGAGCCGCTTAGATCGGGGAGGGTAGGGAATTCCGCTTTATTCATCCCGTTGATTTTAAAGACGGAGGTGCCTGTAGTGATTTCAGCCACTTCATTGGCCGAAGAGCTGATTTTCACTTGAGGAGAGGTTAGTTCTCTCACTAATTGGAAAAATCTCCGGGCAGGGAGTGCAATAGAGCCCTCTTCAACAACTTTCGCATCTACATCCATTCTCATGCTGACAGTCAAGTCGGTTGCACTCACAATTAGCTGATCGTCGACTGCTTCGATCAGGACGTTTGAAAGGATCGGAATAGCAGGTTTTGCCGCAACGATGCTTTGGATTTTCCCGATTAGATTCACAAGATCAATTTTAGAGATGACCGCTTTCATAAGTAATAAACCTCACGTTTCATGCAAAAATAAAGGATCGTGTGCTCAACTGTCAAAGGGAATGTTCCAAATTTGTAAACAACTGTGGTATAAAGTGATTATGCTTCCTCGAAAGATCATGATTTTTGGGATCCCTGGCAGTGGTAAATCGACCTTTTCTGTCCAATTGGGAAAAAGGCTCCATCTTCCGGTTTTTCACCTCGATAAGTACTTTTTTACCCATGGATGGAAAGAACGGGACTATACGGAATTTTTGGCGATTCAAAACGACCTAGTCTCAAAAAAAGGGTGGGTTATTGATGGGAATTCCACCCGTTCTTTCGAGATCCGATTCAGCCAGGCAGATACGGCTCTCTATTTCCGATTCAATCGGCTCGTTTGCCTCTGGCGTATTTTTAAGAGATATCTCTCTAAAGATCCCCATATCTCCGATCGGGCGGAAGGGTGTCCAGAAACGGTTTCACTCCGTTTGATCCGCTATTTGTGGGGATTTGACAAAAGAGTTAAAAGTGCTCTGACAGCTCTTCGGAATCGTTATCCACACGTCATTTTTTATGAATTGAGGAATGAGAAAGATCTCCGCCTATTTCTAGAATCGATAGGCGAGTCCGCCTCCAAAGGTTAATCCCCCCACTTGGGCATCTTCTCCAAAGACCCCCGGCATGGAGGCTTTAAAGGAGAGCTTAGCATAAGAGTATTCCGCAAAGAGGTCTACTGTGAGGTGACGGTTCAAATTGAAGAGGAATCCGGTGTTTGCAAATATCCCGCACCCATTTGAGTCCATATGCCTGTCTATAAAAGGGGAGTCGTTGTGGACATAGACGAAGAAATAGCGGGGACCGAGAGTAAGATAGTAATTGATCTGCTTAGAAACAGGGATCATCGGTCTAAACCCTAAGCTCAAAGGGAGGGCCCAAAGGGTTGTCTTCTCGTGGGCATTGAGAGATCTACCCGATTTTTCGAACCATTCTATGCTGGCGTAGAGATGTAGCTCTTTCTTAAGTGGGTAAGAGGCCGATAGCTGTAGATCGAGACCTCGGCTTTTATATATTTGATCCATTTTCGAATCGAGAAAGAAAAAATAGCCCGCTTTCGCCTCGATGAGAGGGTGTGCGTAAAGAGCTGAATTTAAAGAAAAGAGCAAAGCAAATAGGAGAATCTTTTTCATCTGATAGTCACCGATACCCCTGCCGACTCTGCCCCCGCATTGTCAACTGTAGCTACAGTGTATGTATACGCGGTCCCTGGGATCCGGTTGTGGTCCTCAAAACTAAGGGTGGTCGCTCCAACTCTAGCAAGAAGGGTCCCGTTTCGGTAGATCACATAGGCCGATGCGTTAGAGCTGGGGCTCGGCTGCCAAGAGAGGACGTTATAGTACTCTTTTGCAACTCCAAAATCGTTGATAAACTGGGCTCCAGTTAAATCTGCTTCAGAAGAGACCATTGTGTAGAGGGTGTAATAGGGGTCTTGGCCTGTAGTTTCCCCAAATGTGCCGAAAACTTGGTCATCCATCGAGTTATAGGCGAGGAAGAGATCTTGTTTGACGCCTGGAGGGGAGGTGTTGATGAGCGCATCGGAGCTCCAAGAACTTCCGTTATAAATAGAGTAGGTGGGATTTGAGCTGGCGTCTCCCCAAGTGGCAAAGGTTTGATTGTTTGCACTGTCAAAACAGGTAAATAGGGTGCGTCCAGTAGAATTGGCTGCATCTGTAGTAATAGCGGCTGGAGTGGTCCAAGTGGTTCCGTTAAAGACCGAGTAAGTGGGCCGGTAGCTATTGAGTTTGTCTAACCAGGTAGCGATCGTCTCATTGTCGGTGCTATTGTAGGAGACGAATACATTGTCCGCTGAGGCGGTAGCAATCGTTGCCGGAGCACTCCAAGGTCCAGCGCCGCTATAAGTTCCATAGAGTATTGTTGAGGTAGCAGGGTCTGCCTCAGGATCTGGCCAAGTAGCGATCATTCGATTATTTGTGCTGTCAAAGCACAAATAGACATTGTTTATAGGGGTGCCCACTCCATCAATCGATGCTCGAGCGCTCCAAGAGCTCCCATTATAGATAGAAAAAACGGGGTTTGAGCGCCCACCCCCAACCCATGTAGCAAAAATCCTCTCATTTGTGGGATCGTAGCAGAGAAAAACGTCTGGGCCGGTGACTGTGTTGGCTAAAACGCCAGAGACAATGGCGCTAGGAACGCTCCAGATTCCACTATTATATACAGAATAATAGGGGAAATTTCCATTATTTGTGTCTCTCCAAGCTGCAAATACCAGGTCATTTCCACTGTCGTAGCAGAGAAAAACATTGCTATTCACTACAGGGATGATCTCCCGATCGATAAAAGCGGGGGTGCTCCAAGCGCCATTGCTATAGATTGAATAGGCGGGTCTTCCTGAATCTGTATCGCCCCAAGCAGCAAAAATTCTGTCGTTGGTACTGTCATAGCACATAGTGACATTAGCAATCGCTTGAACTAATGTGTCGTCAATGATTTCTGGAGCTGTCCAACTCCCACAATAGAGCTGTGCACAAATGGATAGGGTAGCTATGAGCTTATAGACAACTTTGCGCAAAATAGACCTAAAAATGGATTAGGACACATAATGGAGGAAAAAAGAAATTTTTCCAATTTTTAAATTGCTAGCAAGGCGAAAGTCCGCATTCGATGAGCGTCGTAACGATGTTGGCTCCGGTTAGAAAAGAGAGGACCCAAAAAGCACTTTTTTCCCCTGTTCTCCATAGGGGTGAATAGTCTTGATTCTTGAAAAAGCCGTAGAGGATCAGGAGCACTGCGCAGGAAAAGATGCAGCAGTTGAAAACAATGAATGACCAGACATAGAGATCTAAACCAAATACAGGATCTCCAAAACTGGGAGAGCCGACACAGATATGAAGACTGATCTGCCTTAAAGCGACTAATCTGCCTACCATTGCACTCAAGATAGCAAGGCCGTAGTGTTCCGCCTTGATCCCAAAACGGAGATTCAAAAGGATCGCTCCACCCACCCCGATCATTCCAAGGCGCTGAAGAAGACAAAGGGGGCAAGGATCTTCATTTTTGATATATTGATATACATAGCCGCCCAGGAGAACGGCTGAGAGGACATATACAAAGAGGATGTTTGCAATTCTTTGAAAATAGACCATCTATAGCCGAATGTTTAAAGGATCGGTTGCATGATGCCAAAGCATGAAAAGGGATAAGGCTAGATTGATCGCTAGAAGGCCGAAGGCGATACTTCGCTTTTGTTTAAAAATCAGAATCAGACAAAAAAGATAGATCAAGAACAGCCCAGCCATCGAAACCTCTTTAAGGCTGCTTATAAGGAAGGTGTTTTTAATCGTCAAGAGCTCTACGGATGTCTCGGTCGCTCTCTTTCTCTTTGAGGGATGCCCGTTTATCGTGCGCTTTTTTCCCCTTAGCAAGGGCGATCCGAACCTTGGCGATCCCTTTCTTGTTGAGGTAGATAGCGAGAGGGATGACGGCGAGCCCTTTTTCCTGTACGGAGCGGCGGAGCTTTTCGATCTCTCTTTTATGCATCAGGAGTTTCCTAGGGCGCCTCTCTTCGTGATTGAAGATCCCTGTTCCTCCGTGAGAATAGGGGGCAATGCTTGCATTCATTAGGGTGAGGTCTTGCCGTTTTACATCGACATAAGCGTCTTGTAGGGCTCCTCCGTGGTTCCGAAGCGATTTGATTTCGCTCCCGAGGAGCATAATACCAGCCTCAAAAGTTTCTAGAATCTCATATTCGTGACTCGCTTTTCTGTTAGAGACAAGATCAGATTTTGGGGGCTCTTTACTCATTTACGTCTCTGTTTTAAAAAGCCGAGGAGAAAAAATAGGGCTGTCACAGACCAGAAAAGGGGGGCAGGTAGATCCCATTGGAGAGCAGAGAGATTCAGCTTAAGGCCAATCCAGCCAACTACTAAATAGGCGCTTTTTTCTAAATTGGGGAATCGATCGATGAGAGAGCTGAAGATGTCTGCTGCGTAACGCATCCCAATAATCCCGAGAATACCGCCCAAATAGACGATCCAAATTTTTGAAAATGAGGAGTTGATGAAGGCGAGGCCTGCAATAATCGAATCGATCGCAAAAATTATATCGAATATTTCAACTAGGAAGACCACTTTCCAAAAGGAGTGGCTCGGTTTAATATTTGGAGAGCCCCCTTTTTTTGTAAAATAGCGGACCGATAGGTAGACCAAGTAAAGCCCCCCAAAAATCTGAAACCAGATCGATTCAAGAAGGAAGCTGATGGCGAGAAGAGCCCCTGCGCGGAGGATGAAAGCTGAAACGAGGCCAATGTAGAGAGCTTTACGTCTTAAAGGAACGGGAAGAGAATGAGTTAATACTCCGAGTACAATAGCGTTATCAGCCGACAAGAGCATTTCAAGGAAAGTGAGTGTGATCACGCGGGGGATATCGGATAGGGCAAAGCTCTGTTCAATCATCAAAGAAAAATCTTCCAAACTGGGTGACAGTGAAGCACGCTCTGCCTCGGCAGGTTCCGATGGCGACCATCCCGAGTTCGTAGAGCCATTCAAAGATAGTGGCCTTCAAAAGGGCTTGCTCATGCTCTCCGTAGATCGGAAGTGTATATTTCCAGTGTTTTCCAACCCGCTTAAGCATTACGACAGAATGCTCATTTAGAGGGACAAGAACCCCTTTTAAAAAATCATCGAAGTAGATCCAGCCCCCGCCGAGGACTCTCTTAATCGACTTCTCAGCCTCTCTCACATATCTTTCACCAACAGAGAGGCTTAAAATCCGATTGTGGGGGTGGCGATAGAGATGTAGAGCCCGATTTTCCAAAGAGAGCTCAAGCCAATGATCGGCCCCTTCTAGGGCTTGGAGTTTCCCGTCTGCATAATCGGCAAGTTTCGTAAGAACAAGCTTTTCCACGAGATTTGAGTGGTCAATAGGAAGTGGTTTTTTTTTAGCTTTCGAGAGGAGATCGCTCATCTCTTCAATAAAAGCAAAATCTGATTTCTTCCCCCTTTCGATAGGCTCTTTGGGATCTATTTGAGGTGCTTCTGTCGAACGGAAAAAGCGGAGATATTCATGCCATTCATAGAAAGGGGAGACAAACTCGAGCCAATGATCGTCCTCTTTTTCAAAGGTCAAGCAGCAGGCGAAATTGAACTCAAGGATGAGGATCATCTCCTCAAAGTCGCGCCGTTTTAAGTTGTATTTTGAGATCAGATCGCTGGAAGAGACCTTAAAATCTGGGGCAGAGAATACATCTTGAATGATAGCGTTGAGAGTCGGATCTCCTAGGTTCAGTTCCATCAAATAGCGTTGGAAGATGTGGGGTGTTAGGAGATATTTTTCAAAGATCGATTCAAAGATATTATTCGATGTTCGGGGGATCGAGTACCATGTTGGCAGGATATGGATCGGAACTTTCTTTAAAAGGCCCTGTAAAAACTCCATATCTGGCTTAAAATGAGGGTCAAAGCGCTGAATTTCAAATTCAAAATATTTTCTCTTCTCTTTATCAACGGTGATCACATCTTCACTGAAGGAGAGGAGCCCTGTGCTCGAAAGCTTGTTGAGAGGAGGGATCAACCCCTTCTCTTCACAGCCAATATTACGAGCTAATTTTTTAAGAGAGATTTTGAGAGGGCTATAGAGGATCTCTCCTAGAACTTCAATATCTAAGCTGGAAAAATCGGACATGAGGATCCGGTTTTCTATATCCTGCTGACAGTTATAATCGGCGAGATTCACTTTATTTTTTCGTGCAGGACTGAGTTCGAGCATTATTTAACCCTTTAATACGGGGGTAAATATACCTTAAGAAGATGTTTTAAAACTAGATGTCACTCGCTTTTGAGATTCTTTTTCTCCGATTGCTGCAAGTGAAGGCGAAGCCGAGCAAAGTATTCGAGCCGTTTTTTCATCTCTCTCTCAAATCCCCTTTCAACCGGTTTGTAAAAATTTTGCCTCTCCAGTTTTTCTGGGAGGTAGTCATCCCCTGAAAATCCATAGGGGGTATCGTGATCATACTGATACTCTTCCCCATATCCAAGCTCTTTCATCAGTTTTGTGGGTGCATTCAAAATCTGTTTAGGGGGATCTAGATGTCCTGTTGAACCGGCAAGATTCTTAGCCTCTCCATAAGCTGTATAGACTGCATTGCTCTTGGGGGCGAGGGAGAGGTAAATAACTACTTGGGCAAGGGCGAGTTCCCCCTCTGGAGAACCGAGCATATTAAACGTATTCCACCCATCTAAAGCGAGCCTCAGTGCGTCGGGATCGGCAAGTCCAACATCTTCGGTCGCCATCCGGATGAGGCGTCTTC